>CALJIH010000120.1 GCA_937974135.1 uncultured Cocleimonas sp.
AATTAGGTTAGCCGCAAAATAACTCTTATCAGCTAGCTAATGACAGATAAAGTTATTCTAAAAGACACCCCCCTACTTTTGAATGATATTCCGTTTTTGTAGTCTAATAACGTAAATATTATTTATGCAAGTCTAGACGGTTTTGCAAATCTCACTCTTTGATAGTTGTCCTATTCTCCAATATTATTTTGCTGAAACTCGATTCGTTTTTGTAGTTTATAAACGTAAATGACCTTTATTGGAAATTTAGCACTTCTTGGCTAAATTATACTTAGATCTAAACAAATCAAATTTATATCTGACAAATACATTATTTGCTCAATTTATTCTATTTTTTCAGCACTATAATTTGTTGCAAACTCCTAAGCTGTAGTATTCTACGCCTCTTATACCGAGACAATAAACGCAGATTCTCAAGGAGCATAAAAATGTCAATGTCCGACCGCGATGGTTTAATTTGGTTTGATGGAAAAATGGTGCCATGGCGCGAAGCAAATGTTCATGTTTTAACCCATACATTACATTATGGAATGGGAATTTTTGAAGGTGTTCGTGCATATCACAGCGATCAAGGTGCAGCTATTTTTCGTTTACAAGAACACACTGATCGGCTCTTTAATTCAGCCAAAATCATGAATATGAAAATTCCTTTCAGTAAAGATGAAATCAATGCGGCACAACTTCAAGCAGTTAAAGAGAATAATTTAGACTCTGCATATATTCGCCCTATGTGTTTTTACGGCTCTGAAGGTATGGGCTTACGCGCGGACAACCTTAAAGTACATTCCATTGTAGCTGCATGGGAATGGGGATCATATCTTGGTGCTGAAAACATGGAAAAAGGTTTGCGTATTAAAACATCATCTTTCACTCGTCATCACGTCAATATCAGCATGTGTAAAGCGAAGGCAAACGGGCACTATATAAATTCAATGTTAGCCTTACAAGAAGCCATGACTGACGGTTATGATGAAGCATTATTACTTGATGTTGAAGGCTTTGTTGCTGAAGGCAGTGGTGAAAACATATTTATTGTTAAAGATGGAATCATTTATACCCCTGATTTAACCTCTGCGCTCAATGGCATCACCAGAAATACCATCATGACGTTTGCCAATGACCTTAACTATGAACTCGTTGAAAAACGTATCACTCGAGATGAAGTCTATATTGCTGATGAAGCCTTCTTCAGCGGTACAGCTGCTGAAGTGACCCCTATTCGCGAATTGGACAATCGACCCATTGGCTCTGGCACGCGTGGGCCAATCACCGAGAAACTACAATCGTTGTATTTTGACGTGGTTCATGGGAAAGTAGAAAAATATAAAGATTGGCTTACAGTTGCTTAAGCCAATATTTTTTACTTAAGGATTAATTATGGCACAGCAAAAACCAGATAGAGAAGCCGACTACAAAAAACTGAATATCACCAATGAAGTAACGATCAGTCGCAGTGACTTGCCATTACATTGTCCAACGAATGTTTCAGCGCTTTGGTGTGCTCACCCTAAAGTGTATCTTGCCATTGAAGATACTAAAGATGGATCAGCGCGCTGCCCATATTGTGGCACTTTGTATCACCTTCAAGATTAACTCTACATAATCTAAATCCATGCCAACACAGTTTTACCATCCACGTTATTGGCCAACTTGGTTGGGAGTTGGCATTCTCAAACTCCTAATTTTATTGCCATGGTCATGGCAAATGTGTATTGGTAAAGCATTGGGTATAGTGCTTTACAATGTACTACCTTCAAGGCGTAACATTAGTTGTGTTAATCTTGAAATAGCCTTTCCTAATCTAACTCCAGATGAATTAGCCAAACTCAACCGTGATCACTTTATAAGTATGGGTAGAGGGGCTCTTGAAGCTGCCTTAGGCTGGTGGGGTTCTGATGCCAAGATTAAAAAGCTGACGCATCTTGAAGGCTATGAATATATTGAAGAAACGATAAAAGAACATAATGTCATCCTTCTTGGTGCGCACTTTGTGCCTCTTGAAGTCGGTGGCAGGATGATGGCACAACAAATGCCACTACATGTCACTTATCGCCCGCATCAAAATAAACTAATCGAACATTTAGTAGCGGTGCAACGCGATAAGAAATACGGAAAAGCTATTCCTAAGCGGAATATCCGTGACATGATCAAAAGTGTAAAAAATGGTTCTCCTACTTGGTACGCTACCGATCAAAACTATCGTGGCAAAGGGAGTATCAATGTGCCTTTTTTCGGTATCGATGCACCTTCCAACCCTGGTACATCGCGTTTGGCAAAAATGACTGGTGCCAAGATTATTCCTGTAATCTGTGTTCGTTTACATAATTCGATTGATACACGTAAAGGTTACCTTGGGAAATACTTACCTCCGCTAGAAAACTTTCCAAGTGGAGATTTATATGAAGACACTAAACGTTTAAATAAAATCATCGAAGATTTTATTAAAGAATATCCCGAACAATACTTATGGACACATAAGCGCTATAAAAACTATGCTGATGAAAATAAAGATTTTTACCAAAATTATATAAGCGAACACACGCAATCAGGCTGTCGCGGATGATTATTCAACGCTACATAGTACGAGAAATTATGTCGACTTTTTCGGCAACACTTTTCGTGTTATTGCTTATTATTGTGGGTAATACATTTGTGCGCTTACTGGGTAAAGTCAGCGGGGGTGGCTTACCCTTAGATGCACTCGGAAAACTAGTTTTCTTAGGATCAATAAATGGCCTAATCAAACTCGTTCCCATCGCATTACTGATCGGCATGATGCTGGCATTTGGTCGTTTCTACCGCGATCATGAGATCTCTGCAATGCATTCTTCGGGCATGGGGCCAAAACAATTCTATAAAGGCATATTTCTATTTGTTGGCCCCTTAACGCTACTGATTGCGGCGCTTACTTTATTCGTCATCCCCGATTTAGAACGCACCAGCAATAACGTAAAACAAGAAATCAAACAACGCCCTGAAGCTGCAGGTATTCCTGTTGGTGAATTCATGCACAGTAATGCAGGCGATAAACGAATTACGTTATTTGTTGAAGATATCGATGAAAAAAATGTTGTGATGCAACGCTTCTTTATGCATTTACAGGAACGAGATATAAAAAAGAAAGCCAATAAGCCAGAAATCACTGCTGATTTTAATAACAATACAGCTGATGCAGAAGACGATATCGATATCATTCTCTCGGCGCAACAAGCGTTGCTTTATATCGACCCAAATAATGGTAATCGTATCGTAAAAATAGAAAACGGCAGTCGTTATGATAATAATAAAACGACAGGCCAGATGAGTATTTTTAACTTTTCAGAACATGGTATCCACATTCCCGCCTTAGAAGTGAATATCAAAAAAGATTTAGAAGCTGAGCCAACGCTTACTTTACTCAAACAAAATGATCGAGAAAGTATTGCTGAAATCCATTGGCGTTTAGCATTAATTATTTCAGCACCAGTAATGGCGCTGCTTGCTTTTCCGCTTAGTCATACTACCCCAAGGCAAGGTCGCTTTGGTAAGCTTGCTTTTGGTATTTTATTATATGCGGTTTATGCAAATTTAATCATTAGTGGAAAATCAATGATTGAAGATGGGAAAATTCCATCATGGCTTGGCTTGTGGTGGGCTCATTTAATCTTCATTGCTTTATCAATGTGGTTATTGTATCGGCAATATGGGCAGCGCCGATGAATTTAAAAATAATCGATCGTTATCTATGGATTTCAACCTTGCAAGGATTGTTGATTGCTTGGATAGCTTTGGTCTTACTGGACGTGTTTTTTGCTTTTATTAGCGAAGCAGAAAAAACCAATGCGCTGTATACCACCACTCAAGCAACCATCTATTTGATTTATACATTACCTGCCCGCTTTTATGAATTTTTTCCTAATGCTGCCTTGATAGGCACATTGTTAGGGCTGGGTAATTTAGCCGCCAATTCGGAATTTATTGCGATGCGCGCAGCAGGCTTATCCAT
>CALJIH010000121.1 GCA_937974135.1 uncultured Cocleimonas sp.
GGACCAAACTTTCATCTATGGAACGCGCATTATCTGAACAATCTCGAGATGTGAGTACGCTTCGTGGTTCGCTAAACGCGATGCAAAAGAAATTAGAATCCTTGCAAGTAACTTCGCAACCAGTCGTTGCTTTAACAAATAATAATACAAATGATTCGGCAAAAACGCCTAAAAGTGGGGGGGTGTCTTTAGCGTTTAAACGCGCTAGAACCGCAACCGAGCAACAAGACTTTGCACAAGGCGATTGGAGTGTGAGTGGGCTGTCGAGCAATACAAAAACTTTAACACCATTAGTTTCTTCCGATTCTATAGCCAGCCAAGTTCAAGATTACGTTTTAGAATCACTGATCACACGTGATCCAGATACACTCGAATGGTCTGGCCTAATAGCTAAAGACTGGACAATCAGTGAAGACGGATTAATCATCACCTTTAATCTAAGAAATGACGTTTATTTCTCTGATGGTGAAGCATTAGATAGCAGTGATGTAGTGTTTAGTTTTGATTTCATTATGAATGAAAAAATCCAAGCTCCTAGACATCGCGCTTATCTTGAAAAAATCAAAAGTGTTGAAGCCAATGGTCCACATCAAGTTATCTATACCTTCAAGGAACCCTATTTCGAGGCTTTTGATTTAGCTGGTGGCTTGCAAGTTATGCCCGAACATTTCTATAAAGAATATCTGGATACTCCACAGGAATTTAATGAGTCCAAAGGTATTTTGTTGGGAACAGGACCTTATAAATTAGCTGATCCTAAAGGCTGGACGCCTGATAATGGCAATATTGAACTAATGAGAAACAATCGCTATTGGGGTGATGTACAACCTACTTATGATCGTATTTTATGGCGTGTCATCGAAAATGCCAGCGCGCGTTTAACCACCTATCGAAATGGCGATATCGATTCTTATGGCGCACGTCCTATTGAATATGAAAAACTGCAAAAAGATACACAAATCACCGATAAAAGTCAGCAGTTTGAATATATGCCGCCAGTTGTTGGGTATTCATACATCGGCTGGAATCAAGAGCGCAGTGGCAAACCAACCTTGTTTTCGGATAAGAAAGTTCGCCAAGCAATGACGTATTTAATCGATCGTGATCGCGTCAATAAAGACATATTTTTAGGATATGCAGAGACCGCAATCAGTCCATTTAGTCCACGTTCTAAGCAGCACAATCCTGATTTAAGTCCGCGTCCTTACGACATTGAAAAAGGTAAAGCTTTATTGAAAGAAGCTGGTTTTGAAGATCGAGATAATAATGGCGTGTTAGAAAACGAAGCGGGCGAACCGTTCGAGTTTGAATTAACCTACTTCCAAGGTAATGAAGATACGCAACGCATGATTTTGTTAATGAAAGATCTGCTCGCTAAAGCTGGTGTAAAACTCATTCCTAGCCCACAAGAATGGCCGGTAATGCTGGAGCTTTTAGATAAAAAAGACTTCGCCGCAATTACTTTGGGTTGGACCAGTGGGATCGAAACCGATATTTACCAAATGTTCCATGGCTCTCAAGCGAAAACAAATGGTGATAACTTCATCAACTATAAAAGTGATGAGTTAGATAAGCTTATTGATGAGGCTCGCAAAACGGTTGATCCTGAAAAACGCATGCCAATTTGGCAAAAAGCCGAAGCGGTGATGCATGAAGATCAGCCCTACACTTTCCTGTTTCGTAGAAAATCCTTGGCATTTTTTGATAAACGTTTAAGTAATCTTAAACTCACCAAACTGGGTTTAAACAGTCGCTTTAAACCTCTGGAAGTTTACGTGCCAAAAACCATGCAAAAGTACACTCAGTAAACGTTAAATCATGCTTGCTTATATTATACGTCGCTTATTATTGCTGATTCCAACTCTGTTGGGGATCACGCTAGTGGTGTTCTCGGTAATGGCGGCTGCACCTGGTGGCATCAGCGCACAATCGCTTACTGGCGGTTTAGATATGAAACCCGCTGAACGCAAAGCATTAGAGGATTATTACAATAAACGCTATGGGCTAGACGACCCAGCGCCAGTGCAATATTTACGTTGGCTAAACAATATTTCGCCAATAGGCTTTGAATTAGACGATGAAAACGACTTTGGAAAATTTTCATTTACCAAAGGCAGTGATCTTGGGCAAAGCTTTAACTACGGTCGAAGTGTATCTGAGTTAATCAAAGAACGATTGCCTATTACCTTATTACTCAACGTAATAACCATTCCTTTGGTGTTTATCATTGCGATTGTAATCGGCGTAAAGGCAGCAACCGATCGGGGAGGACGGTTCGATGTCGCCTCCAGTGTTTCCATGCTCGCGTTGTGGTCGATTCCCTCCATGCTTGCCGGTGTTTTGTTGATTGGTTTTTTTGCCAACGTGCAACATTGGCAATGGTTTCCCACCGCTGGACTTAGTGAACGCCAAGCTCTAGATATGACCTTTATGCCAACAGGTTTGAGTTATTTATCCGTATTCAAAGTGTTTTTGGGTGGATCAATTGGCGCAGCTATAATGGTTAGTCTCGCTCTTTGGCATCAAAAATCTATTCGCGTTTTAATTGCTGCACTAATTGGTGCTGCTATCGGTTTTGCAATGTCAAATGCGCATCCTGAAACCTTAATGCTTAACCAAATTTTCTTACCGTTATTGGGAGCAGTGACTTTAGCCTTATTAGCTTGGACTGACTTCCCTATCTTCCGTATCGGTGGTTTGGGTTTGTTTGGAGTTGGCATCGGATTAACGTTTGCCTTTAATATGATCAGCGATCCATTCGTACGAGGCTTTCTATTTGATCGACTCTGGCATTTGGTATTACCCGTAATTACCTTATCTTATGGTGGTTTTGCTTTCTTAGCCAAACTCACCAGAACTTCTATTCTAGAAAATTTACAAGCTGATTACGCGCGTACAGCTCGTGCCAAAGGAGTGAGTGAAGACGAAGTATTATGGAAGCATGTTTTTAGAAATAGCCTGATGCCTTTAATTACGGTAACTGCAGGACTCTTACCCGGTTTGATCTCGGGGGCGTTGATCGTCGAAACTATTTTCAGTATTGATGGCATGGGCAAACTCGCCATTGAAGCGGTTAAAGGTCGCGATAGAGAATTGATTTTATCGATCACATTAATCAGTGGTTTTTTAACCTTGATCGGCTATCTAATCGCAGACTTCTTATACACCATTGTTGATCCACGAGTTTCATATGAATAGTTGTCTAATGAATAGATATTTAATAAACAACGATCTTAGAATTGGCAAAACCATAAAAAAGTGGGGGGGTGTCTTTTATGTCTAATACAAACGTTAAACATCGCTCATCAGGCTTTTTACGTCGTGTATTAAAACACACCTTTTCAGGTTGGGGTGCGAAAATAGGTTTAGTGTGGATTTCTATTCTCGCTTTCGCCGCAGTATTTGCGCCATTCTTAGCCAATAGTATGCCGTTATTAGTGAGTTTAAATGGCGAAGTTAGTGCACCAATATTACGATACATCAGCGTTGAAGATATTGTAGTTTTAGCCGCCTTTTTTGCCTTAATTATTTTATTGTTAAGTCCTTTAAGGCATTCACTTAAAAATCTATTTTTATTCCTGATTATTATCATTGTAGGCGCCACTATAGTCAGTAAGCAGTTTGTTACCGAACAACAAAATGTCGTCTATTCAGACTTCCGTGAAGACCTAAAAAACACCAATTACGATTGGGTAATCATGCCCCCTATTCCTTATGCACCGCAGGATTACTTACGCGATGCCAGCGCCACACCATTAGAAGCACCATTAGCAAATAAAGAATTTCCACACTGGATGGGCACCGAAGAAAACGGCGGTGACGTCCTCAGCCGTATGATTCATGCCTCCCGAATTGCCTTGGGTATTGGGTTTATCGCGACTGGTATCGCGATGGTGATAGGGGTGATTTTGGGCGGCTTAATGGGTTACTTCTCAGGTATTGTAGATATGTTGGGGATGCGACTTGTTGAGATTTTTGAATCGATTCCGACCCTATTTTTATTACTTATTTTTGTCGCATTTTTTGGTCGCAGCATTTACATCATGATGGTCATCATCGGCTTTACCAGTTGGTCTGGTTATGCCCGTTATATTCGTGCGGAATTCTTGCGCCTGCGTAAAATGGACTTTGTGCAAGCAGGTATTGCCAGTGGTTTACCTGTTCGTTCGATTCTTTTCAGGCATATGCTTCCTAATGGTATTGCACCCTTATTGGTAGGGTTGAGCTTTGGCGTAGCCTCAGCAATTTTAGCTGAAGCCACTTTAAGCTTTCTAGGCTTAGGTTTAGTCGGCGCACCTTCGTGGGGGCAAATGCTCAATCAAGCGGTGCAATCCTCAACCTTTAATTGGTGGATGGCGATATTTCCAGGGGGTGCAATCTTCCTTACGGTATTTGCTTATAACCTAATTGGCGAAGCACTACGTGATGCGATTGATCCACAACTAGCGAAGAAAGCAGGTGTGGTTGGATGAGTAAGGAGTTAAATAACAACTCGGCACCGGAAACCTTAGTTGAGATTAAAAATCTATCGACGCACCTAAACACGGGTAATGAAGTCATCAAAGCCGTCGACGGTGTAAGCTTAAACATCAAAAAAGGCGAAACTTTTTGTTTAGTCGGTGAATCTGGAAGTGGTAAATCGATGCTGGCTTTATCGATTATCCAATTACTGCCTGAAAAAATCAGTAGCCATCCGAGTGGCTCTATTCATTTTAATTGGCGCAAACAATCGGGATTCGGCATCGACCGCAAGGCGACGTATGAAAAAGTCGATATGTTGACTTTAGATGATGAACAGCTCTGTGATATCCGCGGTTCGCGTATTGCCATGATTTTCCAAGAGCCAATGACTTCACTGAATCCTGTGATTAGTGTTGGTGAGCAAATCATGGAAGCATTGCTTTTGCATCATCCAGACATGGCTGAGGAATCCGCCAAAGAACGGGCAATCAAAGCCATGCAAGAGGTGCATTTAAAGGATGCTGAAAGTCGCTTTGATAACTTCCCACATCAACTCTCAGGTGGGCAACGTCAACGTATTATGATTGCCATGGCCTTAGCCTGTGAACCTGATCTGTTAATTGCTGATGAGCCAACAACTGCCTTAGATGTAACCGTGCAAGCAGAAGTACTAAAACTCATGAATGAGCTACAAGAACGCAAAGGTATGAGTATTTTATTCATCACGCATGATTTTGGTGTAGTGGCGCAGGTGGCAGATAAGGTCGGCGTTATGAAGCACGGTAAACTAGTTGAATTTGGCGAAACCGAACAGGTGCTTAGAGATCCTGCGCACGATTACAGCAAAAAACTGATTGCTTCTGTCCCTGAAAACTTAACCAAACGCGAAGTCGATAACGCCATAACCGAAGCGCTTGTTACCACCAAGAATCTAGATGTGTACTTCCCTATTCGCAAAGGCGTGTTAAAACGTGTGGTCGATCATGTACGCGCTGTTGATGATGTTTCGGTGGATATTCATCAAGGTAAGATTGTTGCCTTGGTGGGCGAATCTGGCAGTGGAAAAACCACCCTTGGACGCGCTATTTTACAATTACAAAAACCCACAGCGGGTAGTGTAAAAATATCAGGTCACGAACTGGTTGGGTTATCGCAAAAAGAAATGCAGCCATGGCGCAAGAAGATGCAAATCTCTTTTCAAGATCCGCAATCGTCTTTGAATCCACGAATATTAATCGCAAAAACGATTACTGAACCGATGCAAGTTCACGGTATTGGTGACAGCGACGAAGAACGTATAGAACTCGCCGCAGAGGTCATGGAAGCAGTACAACTCGATCGTGATTTCTTATGGCGTTACCCGCACGAATTTTCTGGCGGCCAACGTCAACGTATCGGTTTAGCTCGTGCCTTGGCATTGAATCCAGAGTTTATTGTCTGTGATGAAATCACCAGCGCTCTAGATGTATCGGTTCAAGCCGAAGTGTTGCAATTACTATTAGAAATCAGAAAACAACGCGATCTCACCTTATTATTTATCACGCACAACATCGCTGTGGTTGAATATTTATGTGATGAAACTATCGTCATGAAAGCAGGCAAAGTGGTCGAACAAGGTCTCACTGCAGATGTATGTGGAAATCCACAAAATCCTTATACCCAAAAACTCATTGCAGCCGTTCCTAGGCTTAAAGCCGTTTAATAAAATAGTTTTACCGATATCCAAAGCATCCCAATTTGATAGCAAGCGTCTTGTTGTATAAACTCGTCTACACCAATGAAATAAAAACAGTAAGGGGAGTGATATATGCAAATTAAATTATTTCTAACCGGCGGTACCATCGACAAAAACTACAATGAACACAATGGCGAATTGAATTTTATTGAAACCCATATGCCAGAGTTACTAGCTGTGGGGAGGAGCAAATCCGATGTGTCTATTCAACAACTGATGATGATGGATAGCCTTGATATGACTGAGGATGATCGAGATATCATTGTGAAAGCTTGTAAAACCACTAACTCAAAAAATATCGTAATCACACATGGCACTGATACCATGGTTGAAACAGCGATTAAAATAGCTCATGAAAAATTAGACAAAACCATTGTATTAGTAGGAGCGATGATTCCCTATGTGTTCAAACACACCGATGCCAACTTTAATATGGGCTTTGCCTTAGCAACCGCACAAATTAAAAATCCAGGTGTGTATATCGCTATGAATGGCAAAGTGTTTGATTACGATAAAGTGTTTAAGAATAGAGAATTGGTTGAGTTTCAATCTATTTAACCGAAATAGTTAAATAAAAGACACCCCCCCACTTTTAGCGAGCTTACCGTTTTGTTTTTTAAAACGGATAACTCGATTATACTAAAGCTTAGGACTAGCTCGTCTGCAAGACGATTCTAGACCTTAGTGTAGTGTTATGGGATAAATTACCAGTATGCCTCGATATCAC
>CALJIH010000122.1 GCA_937974135.1 uncultured Cocleimonas sp.
TCGATGAAGATGGCTTAATCATTGATGAAAAATTAAACGACTGTGATTGTGTTTATGTCACACCCAGTCATCAATATCCAACCACAGTAACTTTGCCTAGAGAGCGTCGTTTGGCGTTATTAAAGAAAGCCACGGAAGAGAATTTGTTGATCATCGAAGATGATTACGAGGCTGAACTAACTTATAACAAGAAACCGCTCGCAGCCTTAAAAAGCCAAGACCAAGATGGAAGAGTTATATACATTGGCAGTATTTCTAAAACCTTGGCACCTGGGATTCGATTAGGCTTTATGGTTGCACCCAAAGAATTTATCGAAGAAGCGCGAGTACTCAGACGTATCATGCTGAGGCATCCCCCCAGCAACAATCAATTCATTGTTGCGCGATTTTTGCAACGCGGCTACCACGATTCTCTGATTCGTAAACTGAGTCTCACTTTATTTCAACGCTCAATCGCAATGCGTTCCCAAATCGATCAATCATTTCCCGGTGAAGCCTTAGTTTCTCAACATGGTGGTTCAGCATTATGGCTGAAAGGACCTGACAATCTAGACTCAAGACAACTTGCAGAAGAGTTGATGGAAGAAGGTGTATTGATCGAACCTGGTGATGTGTTTTTCTACCCAATGCAAGAAAAGTGCCCTTATTTTAGGTTGGGTTTTTCTTCATTACCTGAAGAGAGAATTCCAGAAGGCATTAAAAAGGTCGTAAAAAAGGTAAAAGAACTTACTAAAGAAAACTAAAAGACACCCCCCCACTTCTATGCGCTTTTGAATATAATGGTAACTTCAGGTACTTAAAATACTTTGAAACAAATGAAGAAAGTACTTGTACTGAAACACCTAGCGTCTAAAATTCATTCTTTTGTTTTGAAAGACGCTTTATGAAAGTATCTAACTTCCCTATCTCTACCCTTCGCGAAACTCCTGCTGAAGCTGAATTAATCAGTCATCAACTGATGCTCAAAGCGGGTTTGATCAAGCGCCTTGCCTCAGGTTTATATACTTGGGGGCCGTTTGGCGTGAAAGTCATGCAAAAAGTACAGCAAATTGTACGCGAGGAGATGACGAATATTGGTTCTGTAGAGCTCTTTATGCCGAGTATACAACCCTCGGAATTATGGGAAGAATCAGGCCGTTGGAGTCAATTTGGCCCCGAGTTGCTGCGTATGAAAGATCGCAAAGGTGCTGAATTTTGCTACGGACCTACGCATGAGGAAGTTATCACAGATTATGTGCGCCGTGAAATCAGCAGTTACAAAGAATTACCCCTAAGTTACTATCAGATTCAAACGAAATTTAGGGATGAAGTTCGTCCACGTTTCGGTGTGATGCGCTCGCGCGAATTTATTATGAAAGATGCGTATTCATTCCATACCACACAAGAATCATTACAAGCGACTTATGATGATATGCACAGCGCATATACCAAAATTTTCTCACGTATGGATTTAAATTTTCGTGCCGTACAAGCGGACTCTGGCTCAATCGGTGGTAGCGCCTCTCAAGAATTCCACGTCTTAGCCGATTCTGGCGAGGATGCGATCGCTTTCTCTGATACGAGTGATTATGCGGCAAACGTTGAAATGGCTGTAGCTGTTCCACCTGCTGGTGAACGTCCTGAAGCAAAAGAAATGATGGCAATAATCGAAACACCAAATGCACACACGATTGATGCTGTTTCAGAACAATTAGGCAAAGATCCAACGACATCGATTAAAAGTTTGTTAGTAAAAGGTGAAGAAGAAGGCACAGTAATAACTTTATTGATGCAAGGTAATGATCAACTGAATGAACTAAAAGCAGAAAAACTGGAAGGTGTATTTTCTCCACTGACCTATGCTGATGAGGACGAACTGATGTCGGCGGCAGGTTGTAATGCTGGTTCAATTGGCCCTGTTGGTTTGAAAACTAAAGTGTATGCCGATCATGCCACTAAAAACATGGCAGATTTTGTCTGTGGAGCCAATCAAGATGGCAAACATTATATTGGGGTAAACTGGGGACGTGATTTACCCGAAGCTGAATTTGTGGATTTACGCAATGTGGTTGAAGGTGACCCAAGCCCAGACGGTAAAGGAACTTTAAGTATTTTACGCGGTATTGAAGTGGGTCACATTTTTCAACTCGGTACAAAGTATTCAGAAGCTATGAATGCCACCGTTCTTGGTGAAAATGGCAAACCAGTGGTGATGACCATGGGTTGTTACGGCGTGGGTATTACACGTGTGGTTGCCGCATGTATCGAACAAAAACATGATGAGAATGGCATCATTTGGCCTAAAGAACTCGCGCCATTTCAGCTCAGTATTGTACCAATCAATTATCACAAATCTGAAGCAGTTAAGTCCACCGCGGATCAGCTACATGCCGACTTAACAGCAGCAGGTTACGATGTACTATTAGATGATAGAAACATGCGTCCTGGTGCTATGTTTGCAGATCATGAACTGATTGGTATCCCACATCGTGTGGTGATTTCTGATCGTGGTTTAAAAGAAGGTCAGCTAGAATTTAAATCCAGAACGGGTGAGGAAGCTGAGAATGTTGCGCAAGCTGAAATCATGGATTTTATAGCGAATAAACTAGCTTAAAAAGACACCCCCCTACTTTTAGGCGTTTTCTAGATGAATACCGAAGCTAAACATAAAACTGTTATTGCTTCGTTATCATCTGACACTCGAAAAGCACTGCTAGAACGCTCCGATGCAGCTGGGATTAAACAGTTTGCTATGCACTTCGGTTTCATTATCCTTTTTAGTTTGTATATACTATTCAAATTACCTATTTGGCAAGTGCTCTTACCCGTTCAAGGAATTCTCTTAGTTTTCTTGTTTACCGCTTTACACGAGACTATTCATGGAACAGCCTTCAAAACACCATGGATGAATACAGTTATTTCGCAACTTTGTGGTGTCATTATTTTTGTACCTGCCAATTGGTTTAAATACTTTCACTTTGAACATCATCGCCACACAAATCAGCCAGACTTAGATCCTGAATTAGCAGAATCTAAACCTCAAACGTTTTCTCAGTATGCTCTTTATTTGTCGGGTATTCCGGTAGGAATGTCTTTATGTAAAACATTGATAAATAATGCTTTGGGCAAAAATACAGATAACTTTGTAAGCCAGAAAAATAAAATAAAAATTATTATTGAATCAGTTATTTACCTATCATTTTATTCTCTTTTAATTTTTATTAGTTTTTATTTTAATTACACCATATTGCTTTGGTTATGGCTTTTTCCAATCATGATAAGCCAACCTTTTTTACGTGCTTATTTACTGGCTGAACATGCTTTATGTCCGCAGGTAAATAATATGTTACTTAATTCACGAACGACTCTTACCAGTCGAATTGTTTATTTTATTGCTTGGAATATGCCTTATCACGCAGAGCACCATTCTTTACCTAGCGTTCCCTTTTATAAATTACCGCTGTTTCACCAAGAAATTAGAGATCATTTAGAAACGATTGATCAAGGTTATTTAGCATTTCACCGTAAAATGCTGAAAAAGGTGGGGGGTGTCTTTTAAACTATTTTAGTGGAATCACTAATCCGTTTCTCGATCGGTATCAGCAATAGCCAAATCAAACTTGCTGCAATGATAAAAACGAATAATAAAGCACTATAGTTTACCGATTGCCAACCAAAGGTATTTTGGAAATATCCCGATGATAAAGATGCCAAAGTCACTACCGAAAATACCATAAAATCATTAAACGCTTGGGACTTTGCAGTCTCTTCTTTTCTATAAGTTTCTGTTAGTAATGTTGATGCACCAATAAAAAGAAAATTCCAACTCAAGCCTAAGGCAAATAATGCTATCCAGAAATGCGTTATCGTATATCCATTGAGATTCACTATCATACAAATGAATGCGAGTATTGCACCCGCCATTAGTACTTTCATTACACCAACGCGTTGGATAATGGTACCAGTAAAAAAGGATGGACCAAACATCGCTAACACATGCCATTGAATCACAAATGCAGTTTGACTAAAGTCGTGTTGGTGATGATTCATTGCCAAGGGTGTCGCCGTCATCACATATGTCATTACCCCATAACCCAACATACCGCATATTACAGCTACGATGAAAGTTGGTTGCTTGATGATCTCTAACAGAGGTCTGCCAGAATTTTTGACTTTATCAATAGTAGGCGGTGGAAAGTTAATCAAGGATAGAACAAACAATACGCAAACATACATTGCAGTAACGTAAATAAAACCGCCTGCAAACTCTTCATGGGTATACATACTTCTCCCGAAATTTGCGAGATTAGGTCCGACAAATGCCGCGACAATACCACCGATTAACACATAAGAAATTGCTTTGGCTTTATTCACGTCATCTACAAATTCAACAGCGGCAAAACGATAAAAATTAGAGACACCATTAAATATTCCAATCAAAAAAGAGCCGAAGACAAACAGATAAAAGTTATCATTAAAAATCGCATAAACTAATATTGAACCGCCACAAATTGCAAACAAACTGCCGAGGATGAAGCCAAATTTACGACCATACTTTCCCATAATTATTGACGCAGGAATACTGGTCATCATCATCCCTAAAAATTGCACAGACAAAGGCAAAGTCACCAAGGCTTTATTATCGGTTAGGGTCAAACTTACCAAGGCCGATGCTGTAATTAGTAAGGTCGAGCCACTCATCATTAAGGCCTGGCATACAGCTAGTAAATACACCGCATAAGGTATTTTTTTATTTGATTTATTTTTGCTTACAACAGTATTCATAAATTCAATTCATTTCTGCTCAATCTGGAGTGCATTGACAATAGTTACTATGCGATACTACGTCCACTGTTAATTTCACAATATCCCCAAATAGCTCAAGGACAGATTGATGCCGACCAATACCCCTATTCAGCGCGCATTATTAAGCGTTTCAGATAAAACTGGTGTTTTAGAATTTGCCAAAAAATTACATGGCCGAAACATTGAACTGCTCTCTACAGGTGGTACAGCTAAACTACTGGCTGATAACGATATTCCGGTTACGGAAGTTTCAGACTACACGGGGTTTCCAGAGATGATGGATGGACGAGTGAAAACGCTCCATCCAAAAATACATGGTGGAATTTTAGCGCGTCGTGGAACTGATGATGCAGTCATGGAAGAACATAATATTCCACCGATTGATCTAATTATCGTGAATCTATATCCCTTTGCAGAAACGATAGCTAAACCTAATTGTAGTTTTGAAGATGCAATCGAGAATATCGATATAGGTGGTCCGACCATGGTTCGAGCCAGTGCCAAAAATCATGCACACGTAGCAATCGTCGTGAACCCTAATGACTACGCTTTAGTAGAACAAGAATTGAATCAGAATAACGGCACGATCTCTGCTAAAACGCGTTTTCAATTAGCCACCAAAGCATTTGAACACACAGCTGCCTATGACGGCATGATTGCTAATTACCTTGGTAAAATCGTAGAGAATGATTGCAAGCCACTGTCGTCGGATCAAAGCGTATTTCCTTCTACCTTCAATACACAATTCAAACTTGCTCAGACTACACGCTACGGTGAAAATTCACATCAAAAAGCGGCGTTTTATATAGAGGATAATATTCAAGAAGCGTGTATTTCGAGTGCCAAGCAACTGCAAGGCAAAGAACTTTCCTATAACAACATAGCGGATACCGATGCAGCACTAGAATGTGTAAAACAATTCGATAAAGACCCAGCTTGTGTCATTGTAAAACACGCTAATCCTTGTGGCGTAGCAACTGGCTCAACCTTACTAGAAGCCTATGAACGTGCTTTTAGTACAGACCCAGAATCTGCGTTTGGAGGCATTATCGCTTTCAATCAAGAACTCGATGCTGAAACAGCAAAACTCATTGTTGAGAAGCAATTCGTTGAAGTAATTATTGCACCTTCCGTAAGTGCAGGTGCTAATCAAGCAGTAAGCGCCAAGGAAAACGTAAGATTGTTAGAATGCGGAATATTTACAAAAGAACAACCGCGCTTAGACTATAAACGTGTAAACGGTGGTTTATTAGTTCAAGATGCTGATTTACAGCTTCACGAAAAATTAGAAATAGTCACCAAACGCCAACCTACAGATGAAGAAATGCGCGACCTTTTATTCGCTTGGAAAGTTGCTAAATTTGTAAAATCGAATGCCATTATCTATGCTAAAGATGCAATGACCATCGGTGTGGGCGCGGGTCAAATGAGTCGAATTAATTCAGCCCGAATTGCAGGTATTAAAGCGGAACATGCAAATCTTGAAGTTAAAGGCTCGGTCATGGCTTCGGATGCTTTCTTTCCATTTCGTGATGGTTTAGATGCTGCAGCTGAAGCTGGTATTGTGGCTGTAATCCAACCAGGTGGTTCGATGCGCGATGATGAGGTTATTGCTGCAGCGAATGAAGCTAATATTGCTATGGTGTTTACCGGAATTCGTCACTTTAGACATTAGAATCACCTAATCAAAGGTACTAAATATGATCTATCCAGTTCTTTTAGCATTACACGTTTTAGCGGTTGTCATTTGGGTTGGTGGGATGTTTTTTGCCTACTATGCATTACGCCCAGCTGCGGCAGAAGTTTTAGAACCACCACAAAGATTAAGCCTGTGGGTAGCCACCTTTAAAAGATTTTTTCCGTGGGTATGGTTGTCAGTGATCATCATTTTGGTTAGCGGGTTTGGCATGATGTTGTCATTGCCGATAGTGTCGACCTATATCATTGTAATGGCGGCTTTGGGCATTCTAATGATGTGTATTTTTCTTTATGTTTATTTTGTGCCTTATCAACGTTTAAAAGATGAAGTGAAGAATGAAAACTGGCCGAATGGCGCAAAACGTTTAGGTAAGATACGAACCCTAGTCGGGATCAATACAACCATTGGCATAATTACGATTATTGTTGCAACCACAGGCCGCGTTTGGCTTTAAAACCGATTAAAAAAGACACCCCCTACTTTTAAGATGTTTTAACGGGAAAACCACCAAAAGTGGGGGGGGGTGTCTTTTTAATAACTATATTTAAGCTGTTTTTGGTTTGTCTGATTTAGGCGTGTTACTTGATTTATTGGATTTTTTACCTTTGTAACCGTTTCTATTTTTATTATTCCCTGAAAACTTCTTTCCACCTTTTCCGCCAGGCTTGCCACCCTTTTTTGGATGATGGGGTACGCGATTTCTAGTAATTCGCTTTCTCGGCTTTAAGTCTTCTGCCAATACATCTGATGTAACACTCGCCATGGGAACAGCCATACCAATGTATTGTTCGATTTCTGGTAAATAGAATGCTGTGTCCTCGCAAGCAAAACTGTGTGCTTCACCCGAAGCACCCGCACGCGCGGTTCTGCCAATTCGATGAACATAATCTTCAGCAATCTGCGGCAAATCAAAATTAAACACATGTGATACTTCGTCAATGTGCAAACCACGCGCTGCTACGTCTGTTGCTATCAAAATTTGATGCTTTCCATTCGAGAATTCTCTAAGTAATTGCTGGCGTTTGTTTTGACGCACATCACCTGAAATCAATACTGCTTGAATATCGTTGCCACGCAAGAAATCATCAATGGTCTCAGCATTACGCTTGGTATTCACAAACACAATAGCGCGATGAGGTTCTAACTTTTGAATCAATCCAACCAATAGCGGGACTTTTTCATCGTTAGATGGATAGTAAACCGATTGATCAATTTTTTTGGTATTCACCGCTTCCGCTTTTACTTCAATCTTTTGCGGTTGGTTCATGTGTTCGTAAGAAAGCTCCATCACTCGATGTGACAAGGTGGCTGAGAACATCATGCTCAAACGTTTTTCTGGTTTTGGTAGTCGTCTCAACAAAAAACGGATGTCTTGAATAAAGCCCAAATCCAACATGCGGTCAGCTTCATCTAATACCAAACCTTGGCATTCATGCAGGCTAAATACTTTCTTTTTCCAATAATCGATAATACGACCTGGAGTACCAATTAAAACATCGACGCCAGCTTCGATCGCTTTTTGTTGTTTATCGTAACCCGTGCCACCATAAGCTAATGAAAACGTAAGATCCGTATTTTTTCCAAGGACTTCAGCGTCTTTTGCAATTTGAATCGCTAACTCACGCGTGGGTGCGAGTATCACAAAACGCACTTGTGCTTGATTGCGTTTATTGAATTTAGGTTTAGGGTTTTTAATTAAATGCTGAAACGCTGCTAATAAAAAGGCGGCTGTTTTACCCGTTCCAGTTTGCGCTTGGCCGGCAATATCTTTACCCGTAAGACTAACAGGTAAGGTCTTCGCTTGAATAGGCGTACAAAATTCAAAACCTGCGTCGTCAATTGATGATTGTAATTCAGGAAGTAGATCTAGTTCTGAAAAGCGGGTTTCGCTCAGATGGGTTGTATCCATGTTTATATATTCTTATATTATCCCAGCCACGACATTCGCATCGCTTCTAGTACGGGTTTAGTGTCTGGCATTTTACCGCGCCAGATGGAAAATGATTCCGCTGCTTGCTCTACAAGCATCCCCAAACCATTCATAACTTTGGCAGCACCTTGATCTTCGCACCAGTTTTCAAATGCAGTGGGTCTACCGCCGTACATCATATCATAACAATGCACCCCTGAGGCTAAACAGCTTTCAGGTATGGGTGGCATAATGCCTTGTAAACTTGCGGCAGTACCATTAATGATTAAATCGAACTCGCCTTGTATGTTAGCAAAGCCTCCTCCAGATAATTCGCATGGAGAGTTTTCAGATAATTGTTCAGTCAGACCTTGCATATCATCAGCTAACTCAAGCGCACGCTCCGGCGTTCGATTAGCGATAAAGATCTGCGTAGGCATTTGCATTAACAATGGTTGCATAACACCACGCACCGCACCGCCTGCGCCTAACAAAAGAATACGTTTTCCTTGAATCAGGCTTTGATGATTCTCAACCAAATCGCGTACTAGTCCTATACCATCTGTATTGGTGCCATAGATTGTTCCATCATCCCGAAATACCAAAGTATTTACTGCACCTGCATTTTGCGCATAGTCACTTAGTTCATTTGCCAGTTCAAAGGCTTCTTGTTTAAACGGAACTGTGACATTCAAACCTTTACCATTGCCTTGAATAAATTGTTTTACTGTCTCTTCAAACTTATCCACTGGTGAAAGCAATGCTTCGT
>CALJIH010000123.1 GCA_937974135.1 uncultured Cocleimonas sp.
ATCGAGAGCTGTTGGTACAGCAATTGGTAGTAATCCAATCGCGTTTTTAATCCCCTGTCATCGTGTGATTCAACAAAGTGGAAATCTGGGTGGCTATATGTGGGGTGAAACACGCAAGTCAGCCATTATTGCATGGGAAGCTTCAAAGCTAGATCTAGCATCATATGGTTAAAAAGGCATAAAAGTGGGGGGGTGTCTTTTTTGAGTGATTAAACTGAATAAATGCAATCAAATTTTGTGCTGATTCGTTTTTTAGATGTATTAATGTTATTAATAATTTTAAAAAGATATTCCTAGAAAATCATCGATGTGGCTACAACTAAATCTGTTTGTGTGTAAAACCTCAAATTTGTATGGAATGCCTTTTTATTCTAGATGAATAAACAACCGTTTATTTGCACTCGATGACTGTATATTTGAGAATTGCTGAATCTAAAATATCCTATATTTCGTTTAATATTAATTACATACTAAAATTTTCTATTACTTTGGAAAACACATGAAAAAACTATTAATCCTAGCGTTATTTCTTTTCTCACTTCCTCTTTTTGCAAAAAACTCTTTAGTCAATCATCCTTCACCCTATTTAGCGTTGCATGGCGATGACCCCGTTGACTGGGTCGAATGGGGACAGCCTGCTATTGAGAAAGCTAAGAAAGAAAATAAACTTATGTTTATATCTGTAGGGTATTTTTCCTGTCATTGGTGTCATGTGATGCAACGCGAAAGCTTCTCAGATAAAGCGATCGCGAATAAATTAAATAAAAATTATGTTTCAGTAAAGGTAGACAGAGAACTTGATCCCGTTTTAGATAAACAGTTAATAGAGTTTGTACAGGTGACTAATGGCACCGCAGGATGGCCTTTAAATGTATTTGTGACTCCTCAGGGTCACTCGCTTGTAGGTATGACTTATCTTCCTCCCAAGAATTTTTCGGGCGTTCTCGATCAACTTGACCTTCAATGGGGCAAAGATTCAGCTGCATTAAGTAAACGCGCGCAAGAGATGAATGGCAGTTTGGCAGGTATGTTGAATAAACAAGAACTACCCATGCCTGGCAATATTAATGATTTTGAAGATAAATTTGTTGAGAGTGCAATGCAATATGCTGATCACCTAGGTGGCGGTTTTGGTGATCGCTTGAAGTTTCCTCAAATACCTAAACTCTGGGCGCTGCTAAAGCTCAACCAAAAAGCTAAAAATGAAGATGCCACGGACTTTTTGGAATTGACCTTCGATAAAATTATTAGCCAAGGCTTACATGATGAAGTCGCTGGTGGTTTCTATCGCTACACCACAGACCCTGATTGGGAGACGCCGCATTTTGAGAAAATGATTTACACCAATGCACTCATGCCTTTGACTTTGTTTGATGCGGCGGAAATCTACAATAAACCAGAATATAAAGAAACCGCCATCGAGACGCTTAAATATATGGAAAATGAAATGCGTGGTGCTAGTAATGCGTATATTTCGAGCTTGTCTGCCGTTGATGATAAAGATGTAGAGGGCGGTTACTATCTTTGGAAACAAGATGAATTAAAGCAGGTATTAACCACAGGTGAATTAGCAGTTGCTAATGCGCACTGGAATATGAAACGTCCTCATGATTTTCCTACGGGTAATTTACCCAGACAAAAATTGTCGGTTAAAGAAGTGGCTGAACAGATGAAAAAATCTGAGCTAGAAGTTAAAAGTACGGTTGCTAATATTAAAAGAAAATTAAAACAGCAGCGTAATAAAACACGTGTCATTCCAAAAGATATTAAACTGCTTGCTGGTATGAATGGTCTTGCATTAACCGCATTTGCTAAAGGTTTAAACTATGATAAGTCTTTTCAGCAATCTGGTGATAAGCTTTCAAAGTTCTTAATCAATTTATGGAATGGGAAAACGTTAAGGCGCTCAGCAGCAAATAATAAACCTGGTGGTTTATATGATTATGCTGCGGTTTCTTGGGGTTTGTTACATTGGGGTGCGGCAAATAACGACGCCAATGCCACTAAAGTGGGTTTAGATATTGCTAGAATCGCGTGGGATAAGTTTCACAAAGATGGATATTGGTTAGAAGATCCAAATAACCTGTTGCCGAGTGCAAAACAACTCGCACATATAGCAGATAGTGCCCTTATTTCTCCAGAGGCTTTATTAATCGATGCGAGTTTTATCTCTAAAGACCCAACACTTATCAGCAAGGCAAAGAAGGTTAGGGAAACGATTACAAGAGCGATGGAAATCGATTTGTTTTCTTATGCTTCATTACTTGCTATTAATAAATAACTGAAATTTATATTTTATAAAATGATGAAGCGTTTTTATTTAATCATTATTGTTTTTATATCTATTGCAGTTGGTTTCTTCATTTTACACACTGAAGAAAAGGATTTCACAAAGATTGAAGCGTTGATTAGTGATAATTCGAGCGAATTAATTAAAGATGATAAAACAACTAAAAATGCCGAAAGTAAAAAAACTGCCTTAGAAATTGCGATAAAAATACAATCTGGTGAATGCCCAAGCAGGATAGAAGAAGGCATTAAGTCATATGCAATTAAAAAACTCGCTTCCAATAAAATTAATCATGAAAGAACTGGTGATATCATCGATTGCATTGAAACTTTAGGAATTGACCAAGAAAAACACTACACGCTGATGACTGACTTAATTCCTTTTTGGGACAAGAAAAATAGGATGGTCGAATTGTTTTATATTAGGTTCTTTAAAGATTATAAAAAGCCAGATACTAAAATTCTAGGGCTATTAGATAATGCAAAGTTAATGTGTATGAATGAAGCAATTCGCTTTCTTGAAGAACATAATTACCCTGTAAATATTGGAAATACGATGAGCAAAAAGGAATATTCTTTGTTTCTTGAATATATAAAAGAGTTTCGTTGTTCTGGATATTCAAGTTAAAACTGCCTAAAAGTAGGGGGGTGTACTTCGACAGGCTCAGCATAAATATTTGAGATACTTCGACCAAGCTCATTACGAGTGCTCAACAGAACTGTCTTTTATTCACTAAACTAGATCTCTTTTAAGTTAATAATCAATATTTACTCAAATTCAGTAGTGCAAATAATCTATTTTTCGTGTGACTATTTTAAAATTTCTATGTGAAAAATAGTAAAAAAATAACCAAATTTTCAACAGTTTCATTTTTATTTGAATTATTTTAAATAAAAATGAAATCTTTTTTATGCGCAAAATAACTATTTAATAACACTTTTTTAGATATATAAAAGCATAAACATTTTCCTTATTTATCAGAATGTTACAATATACAAAGAATTGCCAACGACTAAAAAACTAAGATAGTCTCTCCAATATCACACAATTTAAAAATAAAAAAATTATAAATATTTTGAATCCAAAAAAAATAAACGTGCGTTTCTAATCCCAAGAACGAGACAAACACTTCTCATTCAAACTTAAATAACTTAACTAAATTTTGAAGGATAAATATTATGAACATTACAGTAAAAACAGTTTTAACAAGCGCACTTTTAACAGCAGTTATCGCAGGTACATCTGCAAATG
>CALJIH010000124.1 GCA_937974135.1 uncultured Cocleimonas sp.
GCAATAAAACAGAATGCATTAATTTGAAGAGTTCAATTTTATCTAAAAAATACCTAAACGGATGTTTTAGATAAAACTGAAAATGAATTTAAATCCATATAAAACAGATACTTAAATACAATAAAAATAATGAAGAAACATTTTTGGCACGTGCTTTGCTATCTAACAAGTGACTGAACACAATGATTAATGGAGTTTAAAATGAAGTTTAGTATTAATAAGAAAGAAAAATTATCACGCAGAGGTTTCATCAAGAAAGTCGCCTCAACTTTTAGTTTATCACTTTTTGCGACTGCCCTTTTAATATCAGTTCCTGCAAATGCGACTGTAGGCGATCCTGAAAAGGAAGACTTGAAATTTGGTTTCATAAAATTAACGGATATGGCGCCATTGGCGGTTGCTTATGAAAAAGGTTATTTCGAAGATGAAGGTCTTTTTGTCAAACTCGAAGCTCAAGCAAACTGGAAAGTATTACTCGATGGTGTGATTGACGGGCAACTCGATGGCGCTCATATGTTGGCTGGTCAACCTTTAGCGGCAACCATCGGTTTTGGTACAAAAGCACACATCGTAACCCCCTTCTCTATGGATTTAAACGGTAATGGAATTACGGTTTCCAATACGGTTTGGGAAGCGATGAAAGAACATATTGAATATAAAGATGGCAAACCAGTACATCCTATTAAAGCAGATGCTTTAAAACCTGTCGTGGAATCTTATAAAGACAAAGGCAAAGCATTTAAAATGGGAATGGTATTCCCTGTTTCAACGCATAACTACGAATTACGCTATTGGCTAGCAGCCGGTGGATTAAACCCAGGATATTACGCCCCATCAAAAGGTGACATTAAAGGTCAGTTACAAGCGGATGTTCAACTTTCTGTTACACCACCGCCACAAATGCCAGCGACTATGGAAGCGGGTACTATTGATGGCTACTGCGTAGGGGAGCCTTGGAATCAGCAAGCCGTTTTCAAAGGTATCGGTGTACCTGTAATTACTGATTATGAAATCTGGAAAAATAATCCTGAAAAAGTGTTCGGTATGACGGATGAGTTCACCAAGAAATATCCAAACACTACCATTCGTATTGTAAAAGCTATGATTCGAGCAGCTAAATGGTTAGACGAAGACAATAATAAAAACAGAATGGAAGCGGTAAAAATTCTGGCACAACCAAATTACGTAGGCGCAGATGCAGAAGTTATTGCTAACTCCATGACTGGCACATTTGAATATGAAAAAGGTGATAAACGCGAGATACCCGATTTCAATGTGTTCTTCCGTTACAACGCTACTTATCCTTATTACTCTGATGCAATTTGGTATCTCACGCAAATGCGCCGTTGGGGACAAATCGACGAACAAAAACCGGATACTTGGTACACCGATACCGCAAAGAAAGTGTACAAACCTGAAATTTACCAAATCGCTGCTAAAGAACTCATTGCCGAAGGTAAATTAAAAACCGATGAGTTTCCTGACTTTGCGACAGAAACAGGATTCAAACCACCACAAAGTGAATTTATAGATGGCATTACTTTCGATGGCAGTAAACCCAATGCCTATATCGAATCATTCAAGATTGGTTTAAAAGGTGACGAAAAAGGCTAAAAGCGCCGCGCTTACCCCATCATTTTGATGGGGTTCTTAAACATTTTATAAATTATTTAAACCGCTTATATCAGGAGTTCACTATGAGTAGTTACAGCATGAAAGGCACAACTTTGAATAGCGAATATTTTAAAAAGTATCTCAAAGCGTTTTCTACACCTATTCTCGGTGTCATCATATTTTTATTCATTTGGGGGATATTATCTCCTAAAGTCATTACCTCTTTAGGCGCTGTGCCTGGTCCTCAGCAAGTATATTCGCAGTTTTTAGCGTTAATTGGCGAACATAAAAACGAGCGTCAAAAACAAACTGCTTTTTATGAAAGGCAAGAAACGCGCAATGCTAAAAAACTAGCAAAAGACCCAAATGCAAAGGTGAAAATTAGAAAATACGCGGGCAACCCTACTTTTTTTGATCAGATCATTACGAGTATCATCACTGTAATGGCGGGATTTTTATTAGCATCTTTGATCGCAATCCCGATTGGCATCGTGGCAGGTTTGAGTAAAACCCTATATGCAGGTCTCAACCCCTTAATCCAAATATTTAAACCCGTATCTCCATTGGCTTGGTTACCCATTGTGACGATGATCGTGAGTGCCACCTATGTAACTTCAGACGATGCTTGGTTTGACAAATCCTTTTTAAATTCAGCGATCACCGTACTTTTGTGTTGTTTATGGCCAACCATTATTAGCACAGCGGTGGGTGTTACTAATGTTAGCAAAGACTTGCAAAACGTTAGCCATGTTTTACGTTTAAGTTGGTGGACACATGTCAGAAAAATCGTACTGCCATCCGCTATACCTATGATTTTTACTGGCTTGCGTTTATCTCTGGGAATTGCATGGATGGTTTTGATTGCCGCTGAGATGCTTTCACAAAATCCTGGCCTAGGAAAGTTTGTGTGGGACGAATTCCAAAACGGCAGTTCTAATTCCTTAGGCCGAATCATGGTTGCGGTTGTGGTGATTGGATTAATTGGCTTTATGCTTGACAGAATCATGTTGTTTTTACAAAGAAAAGTATCGTGGGATAAATCCGTTTCTTTACGCTAATTGAGCGCAAAACCTAAATAGAGAGAAAGTACAATGACTAATATTCATTTAGAAATAACGGGCGTGAATATGGATTTTCCAACGCCTAAAGGTTCTTTCCGTGCCTTAGAAAACGTTAATTTGAAAGTGCAAAAAGGGGAATTCGTATCCATTATTGGGCATTCAGGTTGCGGTAAATCCACCGTGTTAAATATTGTAGCGGGTTTGTACCAAGCCACTGCTGGCGGAGTAATATTGAATGGCAAAGAAGTGCGTGACCCTGGTCCAGAACGCGCCATGGTATTTCAAAATCACTCACTACTGCCTTGGTTATCTGCCTATGAAAATGTTGAATTAGCGGTTAAAACCATCTTTAAAGGCAAAAAATCCAAAGCAGAAATGAAAGAATGGATCGAGCACAATATGCAATTGGTGCACATGGAGCACGCACTAGATAAACGCCCTGATGAAATATCAGGTGGCATGAAACAGCGCGTTGGCATCGCCAGAGCATTAGCGATGGAACCTGAAGTGCTATTACTCGATGAGCCTTTTGGCGCACTAGACGCATTAACTCGGGCGCATCTTCAAGATTCTGTGATGGAAATTCAGGCAGATCTCGGTAATACCATGATGATGGTGACACATGATGTCGATGAAGCAGTGTTACTTTCTGATCGTATCGTGATGATGACAAATGGCCCTGCCGCAACCGTCGGAGATATATTAGACGTTGAAATCCCTAAACCGCGTGAAAGACTCGCTGTTTCAGAAAGTAAAGAATACAACCGTTGTCGTCATGAAGTACTGCGTTTTTTATATGACCGTCATGGTAAAAAAACCAAAGAAGCTACTCATTCAGACTTAGATTTAGTTGCTGATAAAAAGATAGAAACAGAAAATTGGGTAGTTAGTATTAATAAATCAAAAGATAAAGTAGCTTAAATAGTATGTTTTTATAAATCCAATTTAATAAAAATAATTGTTAGCAAAAAATCAGTTAATTAACGCTACCTGATTATTTAGTCAAGAGCATTAGATATGAAAAAAGGTGCATTTTTCTTCCTTAGTA
>CALJIH010000125.1 GCA_937974135.1 uncultured Cocleimonas sp.
GCATTTGGGTGCAAACCTTGGTGCCACCCGCGATTATGATGACGCTTTATTTTGTGATCTTCGGTAATTTAATTGGATCAAAAATTGGCGATATGGATGGCTTTTCCTATATCGAATATATTGTTCCTGGTTTGATTATGATGTCAGTGATTACGAATTCGTATTCAAATGTTGTAGCAGCCTTTTTTAATGCGAAATTTTATGGTCATGTGCAAGAGATGTTAATCTCTCCTGTCCCTAATCACATTATTTTAATGGGTTATATTGTGGGCGGTATGGCGCGTGGCATTCTGGTTGGCATTATCGTGACCTTGGTATCATTGTTTTTCTCAGATTTAAGCATTAAACACCCCTTGATCACTATCGGCATTCTGCTATTAACCTCGATGCTATTTTCAATCGCAGGTTTTATCAATGCGGTTTATGCGAAAAACTTTGATGACATCAGTATTGTACCCACGTTTATTTTAACCCCATTAACTTATTTAGGCGGCGTGTTCTATTCGATTAATATGCTTTCAGGTTTTTGGCAAACCGTATCACTTGCAAACCCAGTTTTATATATGGTGAATGGTTTTCGTTACGGCATATTGGGTGAATCGGATATCAACCCTACAGTTAGTTTTATCCTCATCATAATCTTTACAGCTATTTTGTATACCATTGCTTATCAATTACTTAAACGTGGTATTGGTACTAGAACCTAAATCAGTTTTTTAGTAAAAAGACACCCCCCTACTTTTAGCGAGCTTACCGTTTAGTTTTTCAAACGGATAATTCGATTATACTAAAGCTTAGGACTAGCTCGTCTGCAAGACGATACTAGAGCTTGGCGTAGTGTTATTGGATAAATTTCCAGTATTATAATTTTCTAAATGAAACGAAGAGAACAAAAAAATCTCATACCCGCATGGTTTAGATACCCTAATTATCATTGGGGAACGAAACACGCTGTCATTATTGGTGCAGGTATTGCAGGCTGCCAGACTGCGTGGCATTTGGTTAAACAAGGCTGGCACGTAACATTAATCGAGCGTGAGAAAAAAATTGCGCAACAGGCTTCAGGTAATCCCGCAGGAATCATCTCACCCAAAATGACGGCGCAAGCCAGTAACGGTGAAGACTTCTACGTTGATTGTTTTGACTATGCGGTGCAACAACTATCCGATCTTAAAACTAGACACCATAAGCTCGATTGGCATGCCTGTGGTTTATTACAACTTGCGCATAATGATCGAGAGGAACAACGTTGGGAGTCACTAAAACATCGAGAGTTCGCAGAATCATTTTTACAATGTATTGATAAAAGCCAAGCGACCGAAGTAGCGGGTATTCCCATCGATTACAAAGCCAGCTATTTTCCACAAGCGGGTTGGATAAATCCTGTGAGCTTTTGTAACGCATTATTGGCTGATTGTGGTGATGATTGCCAAGTTATTCTTGAAAGCGATGTGATCAATCTTGAGAAAGAGCAAAATAAATGGCAATTACTGGATAAATATAAGCAGACCATTGCATCAGCGGAAGTAGTTATTATTGCCTCAGGAAAGGATTTAAATACGTTTTCCCAAAGCAATCAACTCCCATCGATGCCTGTCAAAGGACAAACCACTTCAGTAGCCTCAAATGATTTTTCAAAACAATTAAAAACCACGATTGGACACGAAGGCTATCTCACACCTGCGTCTGATATCACATCAAAACTCACTTTTGGTGCGAGCTTTGATCGTAATATTAGCCAAGCGCATGTAGATAAAAACAAAGATAATGAAAATCTAGATCAATTACGAAAGTATCTACCGCAACTTGCTGATTCATTTGAAAAAGTAAATAGTGCACATGTGGCGATTCGAATGACAACACCTGATCGTTTTCCCTATTTTGGAGGAATTGCAGATAAAGCATTTTTCACTAAAAACTATGCGGATTTACACCAAGGTAAGCAATTTAAAGACTATCCCAAGGCAAAATATATTGAGGGTTTATTTGTCTTAGCAGGGCTAGGGTCACGTGGACTAACAACTAGCGGCCTTTGTGCTAAGCATTTAGTAAACATTTTGGAAAGTAATGAACAGAATGAAGCTCAAAGTATTCTGCAAAATTGTCATCCTGCTCGATTTATTATCAAAGATTTAAAACGTAACATTTATAGCTAGGAATGTAATATTAGTTAAAAAGACACCCCCCTACTTTTAAGGCTTTATCAGAGAAAATTGCTCTTAAAACGCACAAACAACAGCCCTAAACCGATTATTATCAAACTAAAACCAGCAAATAAATATTCATCTTTACTAATAATAAAGTCTGGATTATTTTTTTGTGTGAGCAAAATAACTAGCCCCATGACGATTGAAAATATGGGTAAAAATAGTGGCTTATATTTTTCAAGTAAGGATTTCATAATTTGCAAGATAAAAATATAAGCTTATCAGAACAATCGCAGAATACTGGAATAAAACCAAACAAAAAGACACCCCCCCACTTTTGACTCATTTATACGACTTCGCCTTAGCCTTCGGGTCATCTTTTTTCAAATGATGTTGTTTCGCTGTTGCACAGCTCCTTGGTTGTCTCGCTAACGTTCAGCTGACATTATTTAGCATTAAAAAAGCATCAATAGACTAGTGTCTATTGATGCTCCCATCTCTTATCTTAATTCAAGAATGGAGATTTGCGAACTTACTCTGAACACTCAGAGTTCATAACTAACAACTCGAATTAAGATTTAAGATGTACTGCAACATAAATCGATTGATCGCCACGTTTCAGTAATATCGCTAATGGTTTATCTGCTTTCGCTTGTTGAATCGTTGCTTTTAACTTCGCAGGTGATTCGATACTTTTGCCACCTACCTGCAAGATGATATCGCCAGAGCGTAATCCAGCTTCTTCAGCGGCACTGTTAGCCATGACCTTTTCGATCTTTACGCCTTCATTCTTATTAACGAAATCAGCTTTTTCCTCGTCGCTCAAACTCGACACCGCAACGCCTAATGAGCCTTTTTCTAATGCTGCGATCACTGGCTTATCATCTTTACCTTTGAGCTTTTCGACAGTCACATCGAGTACTTTATTGTTACCCGCTCTAACGATTGAAACCGCTACTTTTTTACCAATCGGTGTGTTACCTACAATCACTGGCAGCTCACTGGTTTCATTCACATCTTTTTTATCAAATTTAGTGATCACATCACCGGCTTGTAAACCCGCTTTATCCGCAGGACTAGATGGTGACACACTCGTGATTAATGTGCCTTTTGTGTTGGGTAAGCCTAATGATTCCGCTAAGCTTTTATCAATACCTTGAATACCTACACCTAACCATCCACGGCTCACTTTACCGTCAGTTCTTAGCTGCTCAGTAACGTTCTTAACGATATTACTCGGTATCGCAAAAGAGACGCCCATATAACCGCCACTACGGCTGTATATTTGAGAATTTACGCCGATAACTTGCCCATCCAAATCAAATAATGGACCCCCAGAATTACCCGGGTTTACGGCAGCATCTGTTTGGATAAAGGGAACATAGGTATCTTTAGGTAAACTCCGTGATAAAGCACTGACGATTCCCTGTGTGGCGGTATAATCCAAACCGAATGGCGTACCCATCGCTACCACCCATTGGCCTACGTCTAACTTATCAGAATCGCCCAATTCAAGAAAAGGCAAACCGTTTGCTTCAACTTTCAATAATGCAATATCGCTCAGTGTATCCACGCCAATGACTTTTGCTTTTAATTCTCGTTTGTCCTCAAAAGAAACCGTGACATCATCTGATTCATCAATGACGTGTGCGTTAGTTACCACGTATCCGTCTTTTGAGATAATAAAGCCCGAGCCATGTCCTTCACGCTTTCGGTTGCCAAAATCGTAGCCACGAGGTTGTTGTGGAAATCCCTTAAAGAACTCTTCCAGTCCTGGCGGCAAGTTCTTAAACTGATTGCCATTCCCCTTGAACCCTTGGCCTAATTTAGGTGCCGAATGCTTGGCACTAATGCCGACAACCGCACTGCGATTATTTTTAATCATGGTGGTTAAATCAGGAAGCGAACCGGCAATTCGTGCCGAGGTATTGACCGTTGCAGAGTCTGCAAATAATGGTCCAGATGCAAATAATGTTGCTCCCATAACGCCAGCAACTAAGCCCGTTGCGATTGCTACTTTAGAACGTGTTAAAAAGTTTTTTGATGGTTTATCCGTTGATTTCATTTTGTTTCCCTTAAAAAATAATGATTACGAGGGTAAAATTACACCAATCAACCTTTACAATTGTTGACCATTTCATTAACAAAATTTAATGTTTTATAGGCGCATACGATAGTATGCTTTTAGCATGCAAATATTAATAATTGAAGACGATACACAAACTGCGCAGTTCATCCAGAAAGGTCTGCAAGAGAGCGGCTATGTGGTTGATCATAAAGCAGATGGTGAGTCTGGTTTACAGCAAGCAATGAGCGCAGAATACGATGCTTTGGTGATTGATAGAATGTTACCAAAGCTTGATGGTTTAGCCATTATTGAGCAATTACGTGGGCAAGGTTTTAATGTACCAATACTAATTTTAAGTGCACTAGGTGAAGTCGATCAACGCGTTGAAGGACTTAAAGCTGGTGGTGATGATTACCTAGTAAAGCCTTATTCTTTCAGTGAATTATTGGCTCGAATCCAATCTTTAATACGTCGTCATCAACCACAGGAAAAGATTAATCAATTACAAGTCAGAGACCTCAAGATTGATTTGTTATCACGTCAAGTGACACGTGGAAACACAATGATAGAGCTGCAACCCAAAGAGTATATCTTGCTCGAATCATTGATGCGCAGTGCTGGAGAAGTAGTCACCCGAACCATGCTATTAGAAAAAGTCTGGGATTATAATTTTGACCCGCAAACCAACGTAATCGATGTTCATATCAGTCGAATTCGCGCAAAAATCGATAAAGATTTTGATGTTCCACTTTTAAAAACAGTCCGCGGTTCTGGTTATATTTTGCACGACCCTGAGGCAGAAGAATCCGCGAAGACACCTAAAAAAGTTAGCGAAAAATAAATGTCCATTCTTGGCCGCATTCTGCGTACATCAGTTTTTCGCCTATCCTTATTGTACGCTTTATTATTCAGCTTAATCGCTGCCGCTGCACTGTTATCAGTGTATATGTTTGCCGAAAATCAAATTGAAGATCAAATAGATAGACGCCTAAAACTAGAAACTAATTTACTTCTAGAAAACTATAAAAAACGCACCCTTCGTGGACTCACCGAAGACATCAATATCTATAATAAAAAAGAAGGTCGACCGTTTTATATCTATGCCTTAATTCATCAACGTAAACTCGATTTGCTGAAATTTATTCCTGTAGAACAATTACCTGAGCAAAATCAAAACCAAATTCAAAGCCAAATTTTTGCCAGCATTCCCATGGATGAAATCGTCGATTTTGTGAATGATCGCAACACCGATGATACAGTGCGCGTACTGCTAACCTTATTACCTGGTGGTTATCAGCTATTGGTAGGTACAGAGCTTGAAGAAACCCAAGATCTACTCAACCAATTATTCAAAGCCAGCCTAATTGCAATTTCAGTTATTTTCGCTTTATCCATTTTAATTGGTAGTTTGATGGCAAGACGCATGTTGAATCGAATCAACGCTGTCACTAATACTGCGGATAATATTATTGACGGAGATCTTTCTCATCGAATTCCTGTGATTGATGATAGAAATAATGAGTTAGATCGCTTAAGTCGCTCTCTGAACCGAATGCTGGATCGAAATGAAGAATTGATGATCGGTACGCGCGAAGTCAGTAATAACCTAGCACATGATTTACGCAATCCACTAAATCGTATTCGCCACCGTATCGAATCCGCAAAACTGGCCAAAATTACAGAAGCCGAATTTGATGACTTTGCCGATGACACTATTGAAGACATCGACGGCGTGATCAAAACATTCAATGCACTTCTGAGTATTGCGCAAATAGAATCAGGGGAGCCGCGCAAAGATTGGTCGGAGTTTTCCTTAAAAGATTTACTCAATGATTTATCTGATATTTACGAACTTGTTGC
>CALJIH010000126.1 GCA_937974135.1 uncultured Cocleimonas sp.
AGATTGGCAAAGACCACAGCCAATGCATAATTTATCTTCAGTAATTCGATTAAATCGTTCGGTTTCAGTCATAAATCCTTCCAATAATTTTTATCGTCAAGCTAATTTAATCCGATGTTGATAAAGATGATCATAATGGGGTTTCATCCGTCGATGCACGCGTTGAACGCGATCAGGCGTGTTTTCTAACTCAACATAACGTCTCTCTTGCGGTTTTAATCCGGTAGATTGCGCTAAATTCTCGTGAAACGATCCACCATCCCACCAACTATGTTCTGATGGATCGCCCCCTGCTTCCCAAGTTAATGCATCTTCAATGAATGGTATGCCAACAGATTCACAAAATGCTTCTGTCATACGATGTGGGTTTTCGAGCAAATCGTCGCTATCAATAACGGGTGGAGGTGTTCCGTTAAGTGCGGTGAGTAAATCAAACATGGCGCGCTGTTCAGGAAAACCCACTTCTAGTTCATCAAAATCATTCCATTTGTTATACATGGAAGTGATCGTTTTGGCAGGATCACGAATTAAAAATGCATGAGTAAAATGAGCTAAAAACTCTGGCGTCCACATATGATTAATATAATGTGGGAAGTCTTTGAGAAAAACGGGGCCCTGTTCAGCGCGTTGTTTGATGTCCTCCCAAACACTCTCTATGGTAAGCCCATCAGTGGTTTTTTCACCTTCAACAAAACGCGGCCAAAGTGGATCTTCACCCTGATACCATGCCTCACCAAAAGGTTCGTGCAAGCAATCCAAATCCCCGCGCTGGCGCATCATCCATTCAAACGCGGTTGAGGTAGAACGCGGGATAGCCCAAAGTGCCACTATTTTATTCATATTGGCCTCCTTTATGCTTTTTGTAATGAAGACAGTAATTTGCCTTGCTGGGTGATTGGCGCAATACCAAGTGTTTTAAACATACGCCAATATAATGCATTGTCATGAGTCACTATTGGCTTGCCTAACATGTCTTCTAAGCCGACTTCTAACGAGACAAAACGTTGCGCTAAACCATCACTTGCACGACGATAATTCGACATACCGTTGGCCAAGTAAACATCAGCATTCGGGGCTTTTTCGGCAACATAAGCCATGGACTTTTCTGCCAGATCGCCATCAAAACACCAGATTTGTTTGTTCACTTCTTCTTGCGTTTCAAACCAACCTTGATCAACAAAATTACCTGCCCAAAGCACATCAAATCCTGCTTCTTTAAGAAAATTAGCGGTGCCTTGCCACCACGTAGGCCAATGATAAACACCGTTTAGAGCAACCTTTTCCACATTCATTTCGCGCAGTGCTTCCACCATTGCATAACCCGCCATGTGAAAGGGTGTTTGGTATTTATCACTAAGCATTTCACAATGCTGACGCACGCCTTCAACCCCTAAACCACACGCATGTACCCAGTTCGAACCGACTTGGCCACACACATCCGCGCCATTGTTTGCCATACATTCAACAAACTCTTCGAGTAAATCGAAGTTTTGTTTGCGTTGGGTTAATTCATGTTTGTAATCGGGTACGTGAAGCATTCGCCCGTGAACGCCAACGGATTCAGGTGACATGCGCAAAAAATCACTAGGTGCGGCATCAAAATCATGCGGAGGACAAGTAAAGCCCACTTGATATGGGAACAGTTTATTCTTTGGGTCTGACCAGTGGCTGGCTTTCTGGTATTTTGAAATGATATCTGACATATTATTCCTTTTGTTTAGGTTTATACCTACTTTCTAAAAACGTCTAAAAGTGGGGGGGTGTCTTTTATTTAAACGGAAATCAGGTTTCTTGTGTTTAATAACTGCATCACCATATCCACTTCTTCCTCTATGGTTTGTTCCGCACTATTTATTCGAATATCTGGGTTAGAAGGAGATTCGTAGGGTGCTGAGATCCCTGTAAAATTTGCTATCTCCCCTTTTCTTGCACGTTTATATATACCCTTTGGATCTCTAGATTCGCATACTTTCAAATCACAGTCACAAAAGACTTCATAGAACTCTCCATCATTGAGTAGATTTCTAATTTGCTCTCTGTCTTCCTCATAGGGAGAAACAAAAGCCGCAAGGACTATTGAACCTGATTCCACGAATAACTTTGCTACCTCCCCTATACGCCGAATATTTTCATGACGATCATTTTCTGAAAAACCTAAATCTGAGCAGAGACCATGTCTAATATTATCGCCATCCAAAGTAACGACATTGTGATCCGTATCAAATAGCTCCTTTTCGACTGCATTCGCAAGAGTAGATTTACCAGAACCTGACAATCCCGTAAACCAAATCACAAAGCTATTATGATTATTACGTTGTTGTCTATTTTCTTTATCTATCTGACCTGTGTGCCAATACACTTCTGCTTTCATAATAAAGTTCTGTGATTAATAACTTAATTGTTATCAATAATAAATTTACATTTTCACCGTGTAAATAATGTATATTTGGAGTTTTTAATAACATTTTTGTTATGTCTAAAAGATACAATATTCCATCTACTGCTGCTTTAGTTGCGTTTGAAAGTGCAGCCCGCTTGCAGAATTTTAGTCGAGCAGCCGAAGAAATCCACATAGCTCAATCTGCAGTAAGTAGATATATCAAAGAGTTAGAGGAAAGGTTGCAAGTACAGTTATTTATCCGCTCAAAAAGTACACGTAATGGTTTGGTATTAAGTTCTCAAGGTGAACAACTCTATCGTTATGTTGAACAAGGATTAAACAATATTAAAAGTGGTATTGATGTAATGCATTCTACATCTGCAGAAAATGAACTGATCATTGCATGTAGCCATGAGATATCACATTTGTATTTGATGCCTAAATATGAAAACTTAGCTAAAGCAATTGGTAACAATGTTCGTATCAGATTAGTTACCTCCGATGACCACTTCTTTGATGATTCTTTGCACCATCAAGTGGATATTATTTTCACTTATAAAAACCCCTATCGAAATAAACAACGCTATGCAAAGATTTATACTGAAGGTATTAGACCTATTTGCTCACCAAGTTATTTTCAAATCCATGAAAAACAGTTAACGTGTACACCTAGCCATTGGACAGATCTTACATTTCTACGCTTAGATAGATTAAATCCAGGTTGGGCTACATGGGATGATTGGTTTAAGAATAAACAACAAAACGTAAGTACAAATGATTTAAATTTTATTAACTTTGATAACTATGTTTACTTACTTGAAGCGGCTGTGTCGGGGAAAGGTATTGCACTAGGCTGGCGGGGTTTGGTTGAGCGTTATTTGTCCATGGGTTCTCTAATAGGCGTTGATGATAACTATATCAATCTCGATCGAAAGCTGTTTGCTATTGCCACAGATAAAGGTTTGGATAATCCCTTCTCAAAAAATTGTTTAGATTATTTCAAAGGATTAGAGTAAACCCTTTCTTAATTAAGCAATTGATTTAAAGCCTAAGACTTAGTCATCTATATAATTAGATTGGATCTAAGTGTTTTTTTAAATATTGATTCGTGTAATTACCTATCAATCATTCGCAAAAACTGGCAGTGTTTTTTCAGTTAACACAGACATACCTTTCTCATTTTCATGATCAAGTTTTAAATTTGTTACGTAATTCGCCGTTCGATTTTTGCGTTTAAATAACTTAAGCTTATTCATAATAAGATAGGCATAAGCTTTTATATATCCTGTTAAAGAGTCATGTTTTGTAGAGCGATTTTTATAACCTAATTTTTTCAAAATAAAATAATTAGCGCAATGAACTGCATTCAAGATACGATTGTCTTTAGAAGAATAACTGCTTGCTAATGAAACATTAACAGTCAGGTTTTCAACTCGATGTGGAGAATGAATTGGCCATGTTAGAACATCACCCTCTTCTAAAATGAACGTTTTTGACGAATCATCAAACGATTTTTTAAACGGTAACTCTTCATCCTTTTCTTGAGCAACCACTTTTTCTAGTTCATGTTGAGGAGCAAATTTTTCAGAATTAGGATAAACCCAAATTTGTTTCTTACCTCTCAAATGCCACAACATATTAGCTTCTGCATCTAAATGGTAATAAACCTGAATCCCTGGTGAAGAAATTATTAATGCATTGTAATCAGGTTTTATGTCAGTAAGATGAGGAGAGCGCTTACCGATATCTGAGTAGATTTGACTAATGATATCAGCGAATTTTTTATCTGCTTTGTCGATATTTATTACATTAACCCAAAAGCGTCCTTTACTAACCGCCTCCATTATTTCTGCACCACTACTGTTTGCAATGTGAACACCCGTCCACTCTGAATGGTCTTCGGGGTTGTAACCCATAGTGAAGCACTGCAACCATTTTCTAGGGTAATTATCCAACAGCTCAATCAGTGACTCATCATCGAACCCATCTAATTTATGTTTCAAGCGTTGTACTTTTTTCCCAAAATTATCATATGCATCCTGTTCCCAGGAAAAAAATTTAGCATCCATAACAAGAAGAACCACACTCATGTCCATTAAATGAAATTCTATTATTAATAATAATACCAAGCATCATTATTATTTTAATGATTATTTGCTTTAAAACTCTGACAAAAGGTTGGACGTAGATATCTGGATGATTTTATACATGTTTTGTGGATGTAAAAATCGATAAAACGAATAGAGTTCTTATTCTCACAGCTTTGCGATCAATCAAAGATTAGGAAAAATTTTATTAAGTCATTAGCAGGGTTGACTGTTAGAGTGCTATTAAAAATAACCGTTGTTACTTTGATACAATAAGACAATACGAGAAATAACAAGCATATTAATAACTTAAAAATCGTTGTAAGTTAACATACACCATGTGTCATGATTAATTTAATAGCTCTTCTTCATAGGGATAATTCGTTAATAATTCATAGCCATTATCCGTGATCAAAATTTGTTGTTCTAACTTGACCCCATCGCGTTCTCCAACAGCACCCATATAACTTTCTATACAGATCACCATTCCTGCTTCGAAAGTGCCATCGTAGTTATTTTCACCACGAAAGACTGGATCAACTTGCGGATATTCATCACACATTCCCACCGCATGGCAAATACAGGTATAAGCATTTTGCTGAAACTCTTCAGGCACAGGATAGGCGAGTTGTTGAAATTCTTTAAATCCTAAACCGGGTCGCATCAGTTTCATGTTGTATTCGATTTCATCTACCGCCAATCGATACAGCTGTTTTTGACGTTTAGTGGGTTTGCTAGGGCCACAGTGAAAGGTTCGGGAGACATCCGCAAAGTAACCGTAAGGTCCAACCATGTCCGTATCGAGTCCGACTAAATCGCCATCTTGAATTACTCGTTGAGTCGCTTCTTGATACCATGGGTTAATCCGATCACCCGACGCCAACATTCGACCATCGTGCCAGCCACCGTGATTGGCAAGATTAGTATAATTGAGCAGTCCCCAGAGTTGCGTTTCTGTCACGCCCGGCTTTAATACCTTTTTTATCTGAACAATACCCAACTCGGCAACGGCGATTGACCATTTGATACATTCAATCTCATCGGCTGATTTGATCACTCTTGCCTGCTCGGTAATATTGACCCCGTCGATGACTTCTAGGCCTTTTTTCTCTAGGGCTTGAGTAATGCTGGGATTGATATATTCGATGGCGACGGTACGATTATCAGAGCCTATTTCGATCAGATAATCTTCAACATCTTGAGCAAATAATGATGCAAACTTGTTTAATTCATCGCCGCCATCGAAGACCGTAATCGGTCTGCCCTTACCTAATTTATCGATACACGGCGAATCAATATACGCGCCAAATAAAGTAGTCGGCCCTTCAAGAGATACAAATACATAGGCTTGTGGCTGATGCGACTGAAACAATTGATAACAATCGTAATCAATGGTGTAACGCAAACTTACAGGGCTGTGAATAATGCACATCGCTGCACCAGATTTTTTTAGTTCCGCTCTGATTCGTCCTAAGCGATACGCATGCAAGCGTTCGAAATCGACATTTGGTAGTTCACGAAACTGCCTTAGATCGCTCCAGTTATCTTGTGTGATGTGATTATCTGTAGACATTAAAAAACACCCCCCTACTTTTGAATGATATTGATACGGCTAAAGCCTTCCCTTCGGGTAAGCAATAAACAACATTGCTTTTGTCTCGCAAGCTCGGCTCGTTTTTGTTGTTTAAAAAAACGTAAATAGAATTTATGCAAAGCTCATCAATTTGTAATTCATGAACGAGGGTAAAGAGTCTCGGTATTACCATCAACCCCAATGATTTGGCCTGAAACATGTTTGGCATAATCCGAACACAAAAAACAAATCATGTCGGCGATTTCTTCAGGATCGACATAACACTGCATCGATGTGCCGATGGCGTACATACGCCTAACTTCTTCAGGGTCAATATTTTCAGCTTCTGCATGCGAAGCAATGATGCGCTCCATGCGATCCCCATTGACATTACCGGGTACGATGCCATTCACCCGAATATTGTCGGGTCCTAACTCCATCGCGAGCGATTGGGTAAAACCCGTGACCGCCCATTTCGCCGCAACATAAGGGCTACGTGTCGGATAACCCAGCACACCCGCAGCAGATACCAGATTGATAATCGCGCCGTGCTGTTGCTTTTTAAATATTGGAACGACACGGCGCACACAATAGAATTGCGCATCAATGCAGACCGACATGCAGTCTCGCCATTCATCATCGGAGATATCTTCGACTAATTTAGTCGGACCACTGACTCCCGCATTATTAATCAATAAATCCAAACCTTGCGGGAGGATTTCATCGAAG
>CALJIH010000127.1 GCA_937974135.1 uncultured Cocleimonas sp.
TCAAGAATACTAATGCTGCGGCCTGATTCCTGATACGTGATTTCTAGGCTTAGATCAGCTTCTGGTAAGTAGCCTTGTGCTTGTTCAGGCCATTCGATTAAACACAGTGCATTACTTTCCCAATAATCGCGACCACCCATATATTCCAACTCTTCAGGATCACCGAGGCGGTACAAATCGAAATGATATATTTTCCGATCATTTAGTTTATATGGTTCAACTAGGGTATAAGTTGGACTTTTAACATTACCTTGATAACCAATATGCCTAAGTAAGCCTCTGACTAAGGTGGTTTTACCTGCACCTAAATCGCCTTTTAATAACACGATGCCACCTTCAGGGAATTGATCAGCAATTTTACCGCCGAAAGACATCATTTCAGCTTCATCTTTGATATAAAAGGTATTTTCAGAAGTCATAGTAAACAAGGGTTTTTAATCATTTTCGGGATTAACTAAAGTTCGTAAGTGCGAAAATAGATCGCTGGCTAATAAACCACGCTCTCCATTTTCAGCAGCGAGATCAGCTGCCGTTGCATGTAAATAAACACCTGCACTGGCCGCGTTGAACAATGATAAACCCTGTGCAAGCATCGCCGCAATAACTCCGCTTAAAACATCTCCCATACCACCACTTGCCATGCCTGGATTTCCTTGATTACAGACAAACGTGTTGTGTTTATTGCTTATTAGAGTTCCAGCACCCTTCAAAATAGACACCCCCCCACTTTGATTCGGTTTCACTTCACCCTGCGGGTCGGCGTCATTGCGTTCCTTGGTTGTCTCGGCTGTGCCTCGGCTTTCCGTTTTTGCTTCAATACATGCGAGATTGTACTTAAAACGATCGTTTTCAACTTCAGCTGTGGAAATTCCTAAAAGGCGCGACATTTCCTTAGGATGCGGTGTGAGTATCCAATTTTCTTTTGGCTTGATCGCATTATTTTCATCAGCGAGTAAGTTGAGTGCATCAGCATCAAGCACGGTGGGTAAATTTGAGGAGATTGTTTCGACAAATAATGATTTTGACCATTCTGAAAGACCTAAACCTGGACCTATCACGATTACTGTCGCTTTTTCAATCAGTGGCTTTAGCGCTGAAGCTTGGGCAATGCCATGTACCATAATCTCAGGACGGCCAAGATTTAAATTAGTCGAGTGCGTTGGGTGAGTGGCGACACTGACTAAACCTGAGCCACAACGTAAAGCAGCTTCTGCGGCTAATCGAATCGCGCCTTGCATACCTTCGTCACCACCAATAAATAATACATGCCCAAAATTTCCTTTATGAGCGCATTTAGGTCTTGGTTTAAGGTGCTTCTCTATGATGTTATTTGGGATTAATCTTATAGGATGAGTGATTTCTAATTGCTCATAAGCGACAGCAGGGACAGACAAGTCATCAAAAACTATTTTCCCCGTGTAATCTCTCGCTTTACCAGTAAATAAGCCTTGCTTTAATCCAACAAAAGTAACGGTGAGATCAGCGCGAATACAATCACCAAATATTGCCCCTGTATTTGCAGATAAGCCAGACGGAATATCTATTGCAATGACTTTCGCGTTAGAAAAGTTATCAGTCTTTGTATTTATGGATTTAATGACTTCTAGATAATCGCCGCTCAAATCACGATTCAATCCCGTGCCAAAAATCGCATCGACAATTAAATCAGCATCTACATGTTTTGAAAATGTGGATGAATCATAGTGCAAAGACACCCCCCCACTTTTATGCCATTTTTCTTTAGCGAGTAATGCATCGCCGTTAATTGAATCTTCGTTTCCTAATTGAATTAGGGTTACTTTTAGATTCGCTTCAAGTGCCAAGCGCGCGACGATAAAACCATCACCACCATTATTACCCGTGCTGCAAATCACACAAAGTGAGCGGCTCTCTGGGTAATATTTTCTCATTTGATCAAAGGTCGCTTGACCGGCAGCTTGCATCAGAGCAAAACCCGAGATAGCACATTCATTGATCGCATATTTTTCAATGTTTTTTACTTGATCAGCGCTGTATAAAGTATCGGATAAAGACATTTAGGGCACTTTTATTAATTAGGAATTTCTTCTGTAAGACTACAAGTAATCATATCCTAGGCGCGCTTCGTAGGAAATGGCGACTTCCTTTACAAGAAGTGGAATAATGGAGATGATTACTTGTAGCCTTACCTTTTTTAATAAACTGATGAGGGCTTAGCCAAAAAACTAGATTCTTTGTTGTCATTACTCATAAGGCAATAAGCATTCTTTCACAAAGACGCCTCGATTCTAGCCTTTTGGCGTTGCCAGAAGGAGTTCCTAGTTAATAAAGGTGCCCTTAATGTTAATATTAGAGAATGAATTCAAATCATACTATTCCTGCTGAACACATCACACAGACACAATTATCTGACTGGGCGAAAACTTTGGGGTTTCAAGCGCTTGGGGTAAGTAGTATTGATCTCATGGATGAGGAAACCAAATTACAGCAGTGGCTTGCAAAAGGCTTTCATGGTGATATGGATTGGATGGAGCGTCACGGAACTAAACGTACTCGACCCGCTGAGTTAGTTCCGGGAACGATTAGTATTATCAGCGTGCGTATGGATTATTTGCCGAGTGAAACTCATGATCCGATCATGGTGTTGAATCACCCCGAACTTGGCTATGTTTCGCGTTATGCTTTGGGGCGTGATTATCACAAGGTGATGCGTAATCGATTGCAAAAATTAGCCGATAAAATTAATCATGAGTTGAAATCGAAAGATATGGAAATGCAATATCGGGTATTTGTTGATAGCGCACCGGTAATGGAAAAACCCATCGCAGTGAAAGCAGGATTAGGCTGGATGGGAAAGCATACTAATGTACTCAGTCAAGATGCAGGATCATGGTTCTTTTTAGGTGAAATTTATACCAATCTTCCATTAACCGAATCCCAAACAGTTACTGATCATTGCGGAGACTGCGTAGCATGCATTGATATTTGTCCGACTCAAGCAATTATAAAACCCTATGAACTTGATGCACGGCGGTGTATTTCTTATCTAACCATTGAACATAAAGGTGTGATTCCTGAGGAGTATCGTAAACCCATTGCGAATCGCATTTATGGTTGTGATGATTGTCAGTTAGTATGTCCATGGAATCGTTTTGCAGTGAAAACTGAAGAAGCGGATTTTGAGATTCGCAATAATCTTGATGCTACAAGCTTACTAAAATTATTTGCTTGGACAGAAAACGAATTTTTACAAAAACTTGAGGGTTCAGCTATCAGGCGTATAGGGTTCGAACGCTGGCAACGAAATATTGCCATCGCACTAGGAAATGCGCCTTCGTCTTTTGCCCTGATAGAAGCTTTAACAGAAAAGTATAAAACCGCTAGTGACATGGTTCGGGAGCATATTTCATGGGCTTTAGCACAGCATAATGTGAAAATTTAGGGCGTTATTTTTATTGAACGGTTTGTTTTAGCATTACCACTTAATACCTGAAACAGCCCATCTGGCTAAAAATTAATCAGTATTACTGGCTTCATGAAGAATCATAGCTTATCTTATACTGAACTTCGCATCACAGGGCTACTCAAAAACTTAGTACCGAAATTGCTTACCTAATAATCTGTCACGAGAACAGGGAATGTTTCATATACCAATGTTAAAAAAAATATTACTTTTACTGTTTGCTGTTTTTCTACAAACGCTAAGTAGCAGTGCTGCAGCCGAATTAGATACCGCTAATATCTATACCAATGTTGAAAAGTCGGTTTATCAAATTCGAGTGCTCAATAAAGAGACGGGGAAAAAATCCAGTATTGGTTCAGGCTTTGTCGTTACAAAAGACGATATTTTAGCCACCAACTATCATGTGGTGAGTGAGTATATTAATGACCCAGATGTGTTTTCTTTGGAGTTTCTTTCTACTTCAGGACAAACAGGCCCACTTGAATTAGTCGATTTCGATATCGTCCACGATTTGGCTGTGGTGAAGGCCAAACAATCCATGGGCGTTCCGTTAAAAATTTCCTATTTGCCTGAAAAAGGGGCAAATCTTTATTCATTAGGAAATCCTCTTGATTTAGGTTTTACCATTGTTAAAGGTACTAATAACGGCATTCTGACCAAAGATGAAGATGGTAATATTCTGTTTTCAGGGAGTTTGAATTCAGGTATGAGTGGTGGCCCAACGCTTGATGAAAATGGCAATATCATTGGTATCAATGTCGCTACCTCAGGCAATGATATTAGCTTCTTAGTCCCGGCCGAATATTTAACGGTTGTTTTAGAGCGTTTAGAACAAACTAGCTTTAAACCAATCGATGATCGTTTCGCACATAGCTCAAGTCAGTTACTTGCGAATTCACAAAAGATTCTGAATAAAATGCTTAACAGTAAGTGGAGTGGCACTGGTATAGGTCAATTTGTCGTTCCGGCGGAGCTGGATAAATCAATCCGTTGTTGGGATGCGAGTCGTACGCCGAAGAAAGATGACTTATTCAGAACATTTTTTACGCGTTGCTCTAATGAAGATAATATCTTTATTTCACAACGACTAAACGTTGGCAGTATCAACTACGAATATATGTGGTTAGATACGAAGAAACTCTCACCGACTCGTTTTTATCGTCGTTATCAAAAAGTGAATAGCAGCGTGATCGGTGGTAGAGCAGGTAAGCGTGATGTGACTAATTTTTCATGTCATACAGATTTCACCAAAGTGGGTGGGCGAGATTTCAAAACGTCAGTATGTCGACGCGATTATCTAAAGTTTTCTGGTTTAAGCGATATGTTGTTTACTACTGCGATGGTTGGTGAAAAAGATAAAGGCTTTATTTTTAATATCGACTTTACCGGAACTGATCCAAAAGCAGCGATTAAACTATTTGCACGTATGTTGGAGACAATCAAATGGCAGAGCTAATTTTTGAGACCATCCAACGCGGAGTTCATCACTATCATAAAATCGATTCATTCCCAGTAACCGTGGGGCGTGCTTTTGATAATGATGTGATCTTGCAAGATGTGACTATTTCGCCGCATCACTTAGTCATCGAAAAAGAAGACGATAAATTGTATCTGCGTAATCTTTCGACTGAAAATGGCACCAAGATTGGTCGTAAAAAAATGGGCGAAGAGCGCGTTGAAGTTGATACGCCAACTAACTTTCAATTAAGCACCATCAAAGCACGTTTGTTAGCAACAGATATGCCCGTTGAAAATACACATATTAAAGATTGTACTGGTTTTTTCTGTATCTTCAGTAACCCGTTATGGGCGATTGCGTTATTAGCTACAACCATTGCTTTGTTTGTATATGAACGCTATGCAAACACGCCTGTCACCAAAGAAATTTTCTATTATTTAAATACGATATTACCGTCTGTTTGGATAATTTTAGGGATTACGGTTGTGATCTCAGGTATCAGTCGCTTGGCCACCCATCGCTGGGAAATTGTTCCCGCAATTAGTATTGCATCGCTGATATTCCTACTCCCTCAATTATTTGAATATGTTGGTCAATTTAGCGCGTATTTATTCACCAATGATACTTTGGGTGTTTATTTAAAGTACGCTTCTAAGTTTGTAGTTATACCTGCATTGATTGCAGTGTTTATTGTCAAAACAATCAATTCAAAATGGATGCCTGCAGCGGGTATTGCTGTTTTAGTTTACTCACCATTTTTAGCCTATCAGGTGCTTATTTTGATTGATGAGTTATCGCTAAAGTCAGGATTTTCTGAAGTACCTTCCTACAGTCAAACCTTATTGCCGGGTGATAAACGCTTGAACGCCACGATTTCTCTTGAGCAGTTTATTAAAGAAGCAGAGAGAGCAACGTCTAATGATGTTGAAAAAATGTTGGTTGAGGCTAAGAAAAAAGAACAAGAATCTTAATTCCCGAATAGAGATCATTCTGATTCGAAGGCTTCTTAAATTTAAACTGCAAGACAGTTGTGTTGAGCTCTTGTACTGAGCTTAGTCGAAGTATGTCGAAATATTTATACTGAGCCTGTCGAAGTATACCCCCTATTTTTGCTGTTTACGATAAAAGTGGGGGGGTGTCTTTTTTGTATTCTTGCTTATCAGTATCGACTAAATAAAGTAACTTTCTGATCTTTATGAATCGCTAATACATCATATTTATCAACTCTAGCACCTTCCATGCCGGGCGAACCCATTGGCATTCCGGGTACTGTGATGCCTTTAATGTCAGGCTTGGTTAATAACATCTTTTTAATGTCAGATGCTGGAACATGGCCTTCAACAAAATAGTTGCCCACTTTCGCCGTATGACAAGCTTGCAAATTTGTGGCGATTCCAAGTTGTTGTTTAATCGAACTAAGATCTGTTTGGTTAATTGCATTCACCTTAAATCCATTGTTTTTAAGATGATCCACCCATTTTCCACAACAGCCACAAGTAGGCGTTTTGTATACAGTGATTTCAACTAACTCATTAGTTGCATTGGCTTGGTTGGTCTTTGAAAAAAGTGTTGTGGTAACACTTAAAACAAAAACGCTAATCAACAACAGACACTGCGTAAATATAGATTTGATACTCATTTTCACCTCATTATCACGTTCAGTCATTCATTTTATGTTCTACAATAGCATACAAGCAAGGTAGTGAGATATTTCAACAATGAGCGATAAGGGGAAAAAGTTTAATGAATCGGTATGGGAAGTTGTCGCTGATATTTCACCCGGAAGAGTACTAAGTTACGGTGATGTAGCGCGTATCGCTGGTTTCCCAAGACGTGCAAGAATGATTGCAGGTGCAATGCGAAGATCGCCAGAAGATTTACCTTGGCATCGAGTGGTAAGGTCTAATCTAACTATAGCGTTTGAACCAGGTAGTGAACCTTATTTAACCCAAGAAAAACTTTTAGTCAGTGAAGGTGTCAAAATCGTAAATGGTAAAATTATTCCTGTTGCTTCAGATAAAGGCAGAGAGCTGGATGATGTTTTATGGGGTCCTGGCGATAGTTAAATCAAAACCGCCCAGCTTTGCATAAATTCTATTTACCTTTTTAAAGAACAAAAAGGTAATATCATTCAGCCGAGCCTTGGCGAGACAATGTAGGAGAGTAGCAACGACTACCCGAAGGGAAGGTTTGTAAAACCGCATAAAAGTAGGGGGGTGTCTTTTAGTATAATTTAGGGTGAAGTGATTATGGTTAAATTAATATCTATGTTTGTATTAATCGTGCTTGGTGCGAGTGTGTTGATTTCTTGTCAGTCACCTAATCAGTCGGGTAGTGATTCCATACCAAGCACTCCTGCTGATGTGGTTAAGCCAGTAGAGGTTACTCAGTGCAAAGAGCCGAGATCACCCATTTGCACAAAAGAGTATCGACCAGTCTGTGCTACCAGAGATACAGGTGTGCGTTGTGTCACTACTCCTTGTCCTTCAACCGAATTAGTCACTAAAGGAAATGCATGTACGGCGTGTGCCGATGAAAAGGTGAGTAGTTATGTGCCTGGAAAATGTAGCTAAGAATCTAATTCAGGTCTTTCTAACCGCCTGAGTCATTAAGAATAATATTGTGGCAAATACCACAATCGACGGTCCAGCGGGTGTATCGGCATAAAAGGATGCAACTAATCCTGATATTACTGCCAACATGCCCATAGCAATTGAAAAGAGCGCCATCTGTTCCGGTGTTTTCGAAAATTGCCTAGCAGCGGCAGCTGGGATAATCAGCAATGCTGTGATCAGTAAAGCACCAACTATCTTCATCGCAATCGCCACTAACAAAGCAATTAAAAGAGTGTAGATCGCACTAATCAATGAAACATTCACCCCTTCCACTAGGGCAAGTTCTTCATGAACAGTTAAAGAAAGTAAAGATTTCCAAATTGCCAATAATACGAGTATGACTACGCCCACACCGATAGCTATATAAGTAATATCGTACCAACTTACGGCAAGAATATCACCAAAAAGCCATGCTTCGATATTCACGCGTACACCTTCAACAAAGCTAATTAAAACTAAGCCTAAAGATAATGCACTGTGAGAAATAATGCCTAACATAGTATCGCTAGCGAGTTTCTTCTGTCGTTGCGAATAGATCAATAAGCCAGCGACAAGAATGGTGGAAAATAAAATGCCAAATTTGATATTGATAGATAAAAGCAAGCCCAATGCGACACCCAAAATCGCAGAGTGCGAGAGCGTGTCTCCAAAATAAGCCATACGACGCCAGAGTATAAATACGCCTAAAGGACCAGCTATTAATGCGACTAATAATCCCGCGATTAATGCACGGATAAGAAAATCATCCATGTTCGTGCTTTACCTCTTTTGCTAAAGACTGGTCAATTTTATTCGTATCGGAATGATCAGAATGTGAGTGCTCAGGATGGTGGCATTGTCCTGTTACCACGTCACCGTGTAAGTCGTGACAATGATTATGATTGTGGGTGTAAACCGCTAAACCCTCAGCGGGCAGGTTGCCAAATAAACGATGATATTCAGGGTGCTGGCTGACATCTTCAGCATGTCCGCTGCAACAAATATGCTGGTTCAAACAGAGTACTTGATCGGTTCTTTGCATCACCAAATGTAGATCATGCGAGACCAATAACACACTGAACCCATATTTATCTTTAAGATTTGCTATTTTTTCATACAGTTCCCCCTGCCCAATTACGTCTACGCCCTGAGCAGGCTCATCAAGAATCAATAACTCTGGTTTATGCTGTAAAGCTCTTGCAAGCAACACTCTTTGAAATTCGCCTCCTGATAAGTCTTGTATAGCTTGTTTGGCCAAGGATGCCACACCTGTTTCTTCTAGGGCTTCTAGCGCATTCGCTTTACGCTTGCCCGAGAGTGCGACGAAACGTTCTACCGTAATCGGCATAATGGTATTGATGCTAATTTTTTGAGGTACATAACCTATGCGCAATTTAGGTTTCCTGAATACTTTTCCTGTATTCGGTTTTTCAAAGCCTAATAGGACTTGAATTAAAGAAGATTTACCCGCTCCGTTTGGCCCAATGACCGTTAAGATTTTTCCTGCTTGCAATTCGAGGCTAACATCATGCAGAATCGTCTTCCCTTGTAAGCTCAGGTGAATCTGATCTAATGAGGCAATAATTTCAGTATCTTTGTTTATGGGATCGGACATGCGCGCTATTGTACTCTTTTTTTTCATTTCTGGAATGCTAACCGCGTGCAGTGATAATGACAAAGTCGCTAAAAGTGGGGGGGTGTCTCCAGAAAGATTACAAATTGTCTCCAGTATAAAGCCCATCCAAGCAATCGTTTTGGCTATTGCTGGTGAGCAGGCTGATGTTGCCCAACTCATCCCAGATTATGCTTCTCCTCATGACTACAGTTTTAAACCCTCTGATATCCGAAAAGTAGAAAATGCTGATATTGTTTTTCGCATTGATGAACACATGGAAACCCAATTAAACGGGGTGTTCGATAATCTTAAATCTGATAAAACGACGATCATATCTTTAGCTCATACGGATGGATTACGTTTACTTGAAACGAATCAAAACCATCAAAAAAGTAAACATCACGATCACAATCAAGAACATAGTCATGAAAATGAAAAAGGTCATAGCCATGCTGATCACAGTGACCATAATAAGGTAGATTTCCATATATGGACATCACCCAAAAATACGGTGTTAATGGCAAAGCAAGTAGCTAGTAGTTTAAGTAAACTTGATGCTAAGAATGCGGAACAATATCAACAAAATCTTGAAGAATTTTTT
>CALJIH010000128.1 GCA_937974135.1 uncultured Cocleimonas sp.
ATGATGATCTTGGTTTAAACCTTCTTAAAAAAGGAGAATTCAAGATTATCCTTGGGGAAACGCTTGCTCAAACTTTAGGCATCGTAATAGGAGATAGCGTTACTATGTTGAGCCCTAAGCAACAAAGCTTTCTCATTAATAATTCTCAAGACCAAAATCCTGATGATTTAATCCCTATTATCAGAGAGTTTGTCGTTGTTGGAACCTTCAAAGTCGATTTACAAGCTTACGATAAATCCTTTGCTTATGTACATTTAGAAGATGCCGCTGAAATATTTGAAATGGAGGATAATGTCACTGGCTTACGTGCCCAAATTAACGATATTTTTAAGGCAAATGAAGTGAGTAATCAATTAGCCAGTGAATCTGGTGATGATTATATCATTACCAATTGGACCAATCAGCACTCGTCTTTTTTTAGAGCATTACAATTACAAAAAACCATGTTGTTCTTGGTACTTTTACTTATTATTGGGGTTGCAGCGTTTAATTTAATATCTACCTTAATTATGGTTGTGACTGATAAAGAATCTGATATTGCTATTTTAAGAACGCTAGGTATGCCACCAAAACAAGTTATGCATGTTTTTATCTTACAAGGAGCCTTATTGGCATTAATAGGAACAATGCTAGGTATCGTTTTTGGTCTGTTGGTTGCGAGCAATGTGAGCGCAATAGTACAATTTTTAGAATCTACATTTAACGTTTCTTTTCTACAAGCAGATATACATGGTCTTACACAAATTGATGCAAAGATTGAAAGCTTAGATGTGATTTTAATCGCAGTAAGTGCTTTTTTATTATCAGTTGCTGCTACTATCTACCCAGCATGGAAAGCATCAAAAGTACAACCCGCTGAAGCGCTTCGATATGAGTAATATGATTATTAGGGAAGACAGTTTATGAGCAATGCGTTAATCATATCTTGCGATGATCTTTGGAAACGATTTACTGAAGGAAAGCTTGACGTAGAGGTTTTAAAAGGCATTTCTTTAGAACTACAAGCAGGTGAGAAAATTGCCATAGTAGGGAGTTCTGGAAGTGGTAAAAGTACCTTATTGCATATTCTTGGTGGCTTAGATTTACCCTCATCTGGCACAGTCAAAGTGATGGGGAAAGATATTGCCGCTTTGAGTGATAAAGACCGCGGTACCTTACGCAATCAGTCTTTAGGTTTTATCTATCAATTCCATCATTTATTACCAGAATTTACTGCTTTAGAAAACGTTGCGATGCCTTTATTAATAAGAGGTTTATCAGTAAAGGAAGCCAGCGATAAAGCAGAAATAATTTTAGCTAAAGTCGGTTTGTCTGAACGATTAAAACATAAGCCAGCTCAGCTATCAGGTGGAGAACGTCAAAGAGCCGCTATCGCCAGAGCTTTAGTCACCAATCCAAATGCAGTTTTAGCTGATGAGCCTACAGGCAACCTAGACCATAAAACGGCATTACAAATTTTTGATTTAATGCAAACGCTTAATCAAGAGTTACAAACGGCTTTCATAATTGTGACTCATGATATGCAACTCGCAGAGAAAATGGATAAGATTTATCATTTAGTAGATGGACATTTAAGTCATGCTTAAATTATTTAGCGTTGATGAAAAATAGGAAATATTATGTTTGAAGCAAGCCATAACAAATACCTCATTGATCAAAATAGTAATTTTAAAGTTTCTGAGGCAATTACTATTGAAGATGAATCGCTTTTATCAAAAAAGAAATTAAAAGATGAATTAAAAGACCTGACTAAAGAATTAGGTGAATTACAACATCAGCTTTATGCAGAAGATAGAAGATCAATTCTATGCGTGTTTCAAGCCATGGATGCAGCTGGAAAAGACAGCACAATTAGGGCTGTTTTTAATCGAGTAAATCCTACAGGTTGCCATGTGTCATCCTTTAAAAAACCTTCATCCCTAGAGCTTGATCATGACTTTTTGTGGCGCAGTACTACGCAGTTACCAGAGCGTGGACAAATCGGCATATTCAATCGTAGTTATTATGAAGAAGGACTGGTAGTTAGGGTGCATCCTGAGTTTTTACGTTATCAACGTTTACCTGATCTACCAACAGACTTGAACGAAAAATCTCTCGCTGATTTTTGGGAAAATCGTTACGAATCATTCAATGATTTTGAAAAGCACCTAGCTCGCAATGGTACCTTAGTCCTTAAATTTTGGCTGAATGTTTCCAAAGAGGAGCAAAAAAATAGATTCTTATCGCGACTTGATGAACCTGAAAAACACTGGAAGTTTTCATCATCAGATTTAAAAGAACGTGGTTATTGGGATGATTATATGGAGGCTTATCAAGAATTATTAACCCATACCACCAAACCTTGGGCACCTTGGCATGCAATACCAGCAGATAATAAATTGTACATGCGCGTTCAAGTGGCAAAAATAATTGTAGAAAATCTTAAAAAGATGAATCCTCAATATCCAGTTGCACAGCAAAAAGAGGTCGATCAGTTCGATGAAATGCGAACAGCTTTAAATAATGAAACTTAGAAAGTGTTTTTTTAAAGTAAGTACCTATTTAGGCTAGATCTTCAGTTGAGCAAACAACTTAACTCTCTATTTAGATTAGTAATGTTAAAACCTCGTAAAAGTAGGGGGGTGTCTTTTTAAGTGTATT
>CALJIH010000129.1 GCA_937974135.1 uncultured Cocleimonas sp.
CAATCTTGTGATGTGTATTTTTATGATCTTGCATTCCGCATGGGAATTAAACGTTATGCAAAAGCCATGGCTCGTTTTGGTTTTGGTAAACGCACAGATATTGATTTGCCACATGAGAGCAAGGCTTTAATGCCAACAGCAGAATGGAAACAAAAACGTTTCGATAAGTTTTGGTATCCTGGTGATACCGTCAATGCAGGTATTGGTCAGGGCTTCTTTACTGCCACACCATTACAGTTGGCACATGCCACCGCAATAATGGCGAATCATGGTCGCATCTATAAACCCCATGTTTTAAGAGCAACGCGCGTTTCTCGAAATCTTCCTCAAAAATTGGTCACTCCTGAAAAACTACCATCTATTGGTGTGACTAAGTTGCGCTTTTGGGATGATGTTATTAAGGGTATGGTTAATGTTGTGCATGGAGAACATGGAACAGCAAGAAGTTCTGCTGTGGGTGTGCAATATCGCTATGCAGGTAAAACGGGTACTGCGCAGGTATTTGGCATCGCTCAAAATAAAACTTATGATGCCTCTAAATTAAAGAAAAAATTGCACGACCATTCCTTATTTGTTGCTTTTGCACCGTTAGAAAATCCGCGTATTGCACTGGCAGTAATTGCAGAAAATGCTGGTGGCGGAAGTAAAGTAGCTGCGCCAATAGCAAGAAAATTATTGGATACTTACCTGTTAACTCCTCAGCAAAAAGAATTATTAATTGCAAATGGTGATTCGTCAGAATCAGACTTGTCACCCTCATTAATGAACATTAATAAGTTACGCAAAGCCGCTGAATTAAAGAGACGGTTAAAGGCGCAATCTTTAGTCAGTGATCCAGATAATCCTTTAAGTAAGACCGTAATAAGGGCTGTGCAATGAACCTAAAAAATGGCACGGGTTTTGGCGCTTATTTATTCAGATGGTTAACATCACTTGATTTGGTGATGCTAGTTGCATTGGCTTTGTTAATCGCAATTGGCAGTATTCTATTATTCAGCGCCAGTGGCGAAAATCTCAATATGATGAATAAACATACTATTCATCTCATCTTAGCTACGATTGTGATGCTAGTGGCTACACAATTATCCAGTGATTTATTACGGCGTTGGTCCTTTTGGGTGTATGTCTTTGGGGTGATCGTTCTTGTTTTGGTATTAGTTCAAGGATCTATTGGTAAGGGTGCACAACGCTGGTTAGAAGTTGGCGGTCTTCGTTTTCAGCCCTCTGAAGTGATGAAACTAGCAGTGCCTATGATGGTTGCTAGTTATCTATCTAAAAAGAATTTACCACCGAGCTTTAAAGATATATTCATTGCAAGTATGTTGGTATTAGTACCCATGCTGTTAATCGTAAGACAACCTGATTTAGGAACTTCATTGTTAGTAGGATGTGCCGGATTTTTTGTTATTTATTTTGCAGGTATACCTTGGAAGTGGCTAGGTGTAACAGCCGCGGCGGCGGCGGTCGCAGCACCGTTAATTTTCTATTTTGGTATGCACGATTATCAACGACAAAGAGTTCTGACTTTATTTGATCCCTCTGCGGATAGGCTCGGTTCAGGTTACCATATCATTCAATCAACAATTGCGATTGGTTCTGGTGGATTCTATGGAAAAGGCTGGTTGAACGGTGATCAATCTCGTTTAGATTTTCTTCCAGAAAGACATACCGATTTTATATTTGCAGTATTTGGTGAAGAATTTGGTCTATTAGGAAATGCAATATTGCTAGTGCTATATTTATTCATTATTTGGCGTGGTTTATACCTCGCAATGAAAGGACATGATACTTTCGCTAGATTGCTAGGTGGCAGTTTGAGTCTGACTTTCTTTATCTATTTATTAGTGAACACCGGAATGGTTAGTGGCGTTCTGCCAGTTGTAGGGGTTCCTTTGCCGTTAATAAGTTATGGAGGGACATCGTTAGTGACATTGATGGCAGCGTTTGGTTTGCTAATGGGATTACGCCGTCGAAAACGAGGTTATGATGCTAGTGATTCGTAACCAATCAGTTAAAAGAATCTAAAAAGACACCCCCCTACTTTTGCATGATATTGATGCGGCTGCGCCTTCCCTGCGGGTAAGCAATAAACAACATTGCTTTTGTCTCGCTAAAGCTCGGCTCGTTTTTATATTTTAAAAACGGTAATAGAAATGATGTAAAGAGGAGTGTGTTTTGAAATTAAGGGCGAGAGAATGATTAGAATATTACTATGTGCACTTTTGTTGTTGGGTGTAAAAAGCGCTTATGCGAATGGCGATTATATGTCTTACCCTGCGATGCAGCGTTTTATTCAACATATGGTTGAAGCAGGTTTTTCTAAACAATATTTAGTCAGAACATTTTCTAATATCAAACGTGACGAGAATATTCTTAGATTAGTCAATTCGCCAGCAGAAGGAAAACCCTGGAGTAAGTACCGCCGTATTTTTCTAACTGAGGATAGAATTCGAACTGGCTTAGGTTTTTGGCATAGGCATGATGCCGCAATCAATGCAGCTAGCAAACAGTTCGGGGTTGATCCTGAAATTATTGTAGCAATTATCGGTGTCGAAACGTTCTATGGTCGTAACACTGGTAAGCATAATGTCCTCAGAAGCCTGACTACGCTTGCTATGGATTTTCCAAAACGTGAAGATTTTTATACCAGTGAACTTAAAAATTATTTGCAATTCATTCGTGAAGAAAAAATAAACAACCCTTCAATATTAACAGGCTCATACGCGGGAGCTATGGGACTAGGGCAGTTTATTTCAAGTAGTTATCGTAATTATGCGGTCGATTTTAACCGAGATGGATATAAAGATTTATGGCATCCAGACGATGCAATTGGCAGTGTGGCTAACTACTTTGCACGACATGGATGGAAGCAAGGTGGCGATGTTACAGTACCTGCTCGAATTTTAAGCAATAATTATGGTAGAATTGTCATTACAAAAGCAATAAAGCCAGCTTATAGCTTGTCGCAACTGCAACAACACGGAGTTGGTTTACAGGGCAAATTGAACTCAAAGCGACTATCATTACTCCAACTAGAAGGAGCTAATGGGTTAGAGCATTGGGTTACGGGTGATAATTTTTATGTGATTACTCGTTATAACCATAGTCCAAAATATGCAATGGCTGTATATCAATTGGCGATGGAAATAAAAAAACGGAAGATGCCACAATGAAAAATACGCACTTCTATTAGATAGTATTAAAGCTAAACCACCATTATCCAAAAAGGGGACGATAATGTTAAAAACTAAACTAAAAATCAGTACAAGTATACTCTTGCTTGTCACAGTAGCTGGGCTTTCAGGCTGTAGTGTCTTAAGTAAAGTTGGCAAATCTGCCCGCAATTTAACAACCTTTGGCAACAGTAATGTATCTGGTGTTGATGAAAAGCTAATTATTCCACCGACACTAAAAGTACCGCCAAAGAGCTCTGGGTCTGTTGCAGCAACACCGTCTACTTCACGTCAGCCAGTGAAACGTCCAACAAAAGCAGTCTATCAACCCGATGGTAACTACTACATCATCGTCGGGACCTATCCGGATCAGCTTGACGCATTAGATACCTTTACACGTTTATCTTCTATTGGTTTGAAGGGAGCAACGATGGAATCTCGCCAAACAAAAGCGGGTGGTTTATTGCATATGGTTCGACTTGGGCCATACACCAGACAAGAAGATATTGATGAAGCCAAAGATAGCCTAACAAATACAGGTATGTCGCAGTTTAAGATAGTGAAAAACTAAGCTATTTTACCCTTATTGGTTTAAACTCTTGAACTTTCAAATAACCTTCTAGACAAACACTAGAAGGCTTGTTTAACCGTTTAAAAAGTAACTATGAATATCATTGTAAAATCTTCTATTAGTCTAATTTTCTTTTTTCTATTGTCCAGCTTTGCATGGGCTGCTACTGGTGTTTCTGCCCCAGAAATTAAAGCCAGTAGTTATCTATTAGTCGATTTTCATAGCGGAGTAGAGTTAGCTGAAAAAAATGCTGATAAACAAATAGAACCTGCCAGTATCACGAAGCTAATGACGGCTTATGTGATTTATAAAGAATTGGCTAAGGGCAGTATTTCAGTTAAAGATAGTGTATTGATAAGCAAGAAGGCATGGAAGATGGAAGGCTCACGCATGTTCGTTGAAGCCGGTAAGAAAGTAAATCTCAATAAAATGCTACACGGCCTCATTGTTCAATCTGGGAATGACGCGGCGGTTGCGCTGGCAGAACATATAGCGGGTAGTGAAGCCTCATTTGTAGCAAAAATGAATGAAGAGGCGGCTGCTTTGGGAATGAAATCAACTCAATTTCAAAATTCTACGGGTTGGCCAGCTGAAAATCATTACACCACAGCCAGAGATATTGTGACTCTAACTCGTGCCTTAATTGAGGAGTTTCCAAAGTACTACAAGCTGCATGCGATAAAAGAGTACAGTTACAACGGCATCAAACAATATAATCGTAATAAATTACTATGGCGTGATGAAACCGTGGATGGCGTTAAAACAGGCCATACTGAATCTGCTGGATATTGTTTAGTTTCATCAGCACTGCGTAATGACATGCGCTTGATTTCGGTAATTCTGGGCGCAGAATCTGAGAAATCACGAGCAGATTACAGCCAAGAACTGATTGAATTTGGTTTCAGGTTATTCGAAACTCATAAATTATATGACAAGGGTTCTGTACTAGCCGATGCTAGAGTATGGAAAGGTACTAAAAATACTGTTCCTGCTGGGATTGTGGACGATTTTTACGTCACTGTGCAAAAAGGGCACTACAAACAACTGCGTGGATTGATGGAATTGAATACGTCCTTAGATGCACCAGTCAAGCGAGGTGACATTGTTGGTACGGCGATTATTAAAGATGGTGATCAAGTCGTTCATGAAGTCCAACTACTGGCGTTAGACGCTGTAGATTCTGGTGGTTTCTGGACAAAAGTCACTGACAGCGTAAAAAAATTATTTAACTAAAACAAATTTTGTTATTGTTTGATAACAAACAAAACAAAGAATCATTATTAATGTCCTCAAAAAACACACCTCCAAAGCCTGTTGATGGTGCCGAAGAAGAATCCCTGATTGATTTTCCTTGTGAATTTCCGGTAAAAGTAATGGGACCTGCAATTCCTGAATTTCATGAAGCAATTGAAAAAATCGCCATGGCAAACGATTCTAAATTTGACGCCAATAAAACTACACAAAATATTAGTAAAACGGGCAAGTATGTGAGTTTAACGTTGACCATCAATGCTAAAGATAAACCGCAATTAGATGCTATTTATAAAGATTTAACTGATAACGAATTAGTGCTCTGGGCTCTATAAAATTCAACTTATGTCTACTTCTATCGACATAACAAAACTCAAAATAAAACAACTTGGTTTGTCAGGTTATGAAGCTGTCTGGCAGTCTATGAAAGATTTCACGCAAACACGCGATGGAGATACTCCTGATGAAATGTGGATAGTCGAACATCCCCCTGTTTTTACTTTAGGGCGCAGCGGTAAGACCGAACATATTTTACAAGACTCTGAAATACCAGTGGTTAAGGTAGATCGTGGTGGTCAAGTGACTTATCACGGCCCAGGCCAAATTGTCATCTATCTGTTACTTGATTTACACCGACGAAATCTTGGTATACGAAAACTGGTTACCCTTATTGAGGAATGCATAGTTAGCTTACTGCAAGAATATGGAATTAAGGCAAATAGCGATCCTAAGGCACCAGGAGTTTATGTTGATGGTAAAAAAATTGCTGCCTTAGGTTTGCGCGTGTCAAAAGGAAGAACCACACATGGCTTGAGTCTAAATGTAGATATGGATTTAAGACCTTTTAACTACATAAATCCGTGTGGCTATAAAGGATTAGAAGTGATTCAAACGAAATCCTTGGGTATTCAAGATGAAATGCCAGCGCTTACGAATAAACTCCAAAAAATGCTAGAAAATGCTCTAGAAAATAATTAAAAAGACACCCCCCTACTTTTATGCGGTTTTGATAAACCTTACCCTTTTGAGCTAGCTTAAGCTGTTGTCTCGTCTAAAGCCTCGGCTTGGCGTTTTTACCTGAGTCTATTCCATTAAGCATAATCTGGCGCATTTCCTTGTTTCCATTTTATACTACAACCGACAGAAGGAATTTGAGTTTCAGGTGCATCATCTTTGTTAAGTAAACTATCGGCGGCATTTCTCATATCAATTCCAGTCACTTTAATATCCGAGTTTGGACGAGCACTATCGAACTGACCACGATAATAAAGTTTATGTTGGGCATCAAAGAGAAAGAAGTCAGGTGTACATGCGGCTTTATACGCTTTTGCTACTGATTGATTCTCATCAAATAAATACGGAAAACTGTAACTATATTTTTTTATGTCTACGATCATTTTTTCCGGACTGTCATCCGGATATTTTTCAACATCATTGGCATTAATAGCAATTAGCTCTAATCCTTGGGATTGGTATTCATCTGCAAACTGTTGTAAGGCTTCTTTTAACAAAATAACATAAGGGCAGTGATTGCTAATGAACGCGATTAATACAGGTTTATCATTGTAATCTGCCAAAGATACTTGGTTGCCAGTTATTGGTTCTATGAGGGAAAACTGAGGTGCTTGAGTACCAAGTTCAAGCATAGTTGAGGGTGTCAGAGCCATAGTGTTTAGATTACTTATTCAAAATTGACAGTGTAAATGGCTTAGAGTAGATAATGCAATAGTAGTAAAAATTATGCACAAAAAAATACCTAAGAACGATTAAGTTACTTAGGTATTATTTTAAGGAAGAGACGTATTAATTTCAGAGAATTCGGTAACAAATTTGGAATTAGTCACCTTCAAAAAAAATGAAGGCGACTAAACAAATTACCTGCAACGTAAATTAATTAACGATTCAAAAATGATTTTGGATCAATTATTTAGTTTTTACTTAATAATGTTTGAATCTCAGCTTCAGATAAATTTGCTAGCGTAAGCGTATTATCTTTAGTTTTTACAACAGGTTTATTACTTATGCTGTTTAATCGTACTACTTGATCAAGCAATTCTTGATTGCTAGGTTGAGTTCTTTGCACTTGTTTTGGCGCTTGAGTTGAAGCATTGGTTGCCTGTACCACATTACCAACGTTTGTACCTAATAGATTGGCAGCTTGAACCAGTTGATCGTAATTCATGCCACGGCGATTTGATCTACTTTTTTGCGTGAAAATTCCTCTAGGAATATTACCCATATGCTTAGGTGTATAGCGATAATGACCTGTAATAGGGAATGCAAATAGAATGTCTTCCATTTGAGGTCCACGTGCGATGTTGTGAACAATCATAAGTCGATTAGGATCAGCTTTAGAACGTCGATTAACAACCACACCGATATGTGGTAGATCAGGGCCAACCATCCATGTCACTAAGTCACCTGGTTTGTAATTACGAGGATTACGTGTGATGGGTAAAGCAGCACCACGGCGCTCAAAGAATTTTCGTAAATTGTATACGCGACGGTGATCTATATTTGAATCTGGTCGTGATAAACCCCATTTTCTAGGGTTTGGGTATTCATCAAAGGCTGCACTCATATCGCGATGGACTTGTTCTTGAAGATCAATGCCTAATTTACGGTATGAACGAATAACGACATCAGTACATACGCCAATATTTCTGGGTACATCGCCACCTGGATAAGCGATTTTTAAATAAGAACCATCGTAACGTACCTGAGAACGTAATCGACTCAAAGCTGCATTAGATAATCTGTTATTAAATGAGTTTGCCAGGTGGTTGTTTCTTCTAATCTTTGGATATCTTGGTTTTGGGGTTTGAACAGCGTATTTCTTGGGTGTACGTTTTTCATAAACAACGGGCACTTGTTCAATGACTTGAGGTGTTTTTTCAACTTCTAATGGAACATGAGTTATTTCAGTTGATTTAATCTGCGGTCTTGTGCCAGAACACGATGTAACTGCTGCCGATAGAACTACTAGTGGCAGGGTTTTAATAATGTTTTTAAACATGGAAAATATCCCTTGGTTTTTATTATTTTCTACAAGCTTAGCGGTACATTAATGAGTACCAGCTTAACCACATAAATTCGGAGTAAAATAACAGACCAAGTGTAGCTTATTTTGCTTAAAATTTCGTCAGTTATGTATGGCCTAATAAAATTACTTTTTAGCTAGCTTTTCGAGAACGTAAGAAACAGCAATGAATGCAAAACTAGCAGTAACCATGACTGATGAACCAATACCACCCGCACAACTCAAATCATGGGTTTGGTGTGTAGAATCAGGTTTTTCATTATTAATTTCGCCATGTAAATCAACGTATTTCAAATGTTCAGATGAAAAAACACAAGGTACAGCAAAGCGTCTTTTCATGTTATTGGTAAAACCATAATCTTGACGTAAAAGTTTGCGCGTTTTTGAGAGTAACGGATCGTGTTCTGTTTTGCTTAGGTCTGATATTTTTATTAAGCTCGGGTTCGTTTGCCCACCCGCACCACCGAGCGTGATGATTTTAATCTTACGGCGCTTACACCAAGCAATTAAAGCTGCTTTAACACGTGAGTTATCAATACAATCAATGACATAATCAGCATTATCATCAATTAGTTCTGCAAGATTATCTTGACTAATAAAATCGTCAATCAGATGGATTTCACAATCAGGATTAATCTCAGCTATTCGTTCTGCCATGACATCAATTTTATTTCTACCGAGAGTGCTGGTCATCGCAGGTAACTGCCGATTGATATTAGACTCAGCTACAACATCCATATCAATCAAGCTCAATTTACCGATCCCGTTTCTTGCTAAAGCTTCAACAGCCCAGGATCCAACGCCACCAATACCAATAACGATAATATGTGCTTGTTTAAAATTCGATAGAGAAGAACGACCATATAATCGTTCCACTCCACCAAAGCGTCTTTGAGAATCATGTTGGGTAAGTGGCTTGCTTGACATAAACGTAAATTAAAGATCATTTTGTGATGGCTAGAATAGCAAACTTTATGCATCTAAGTCTTTGTATTAATAACAATAAATAGTAAAATCGCTTGATTTTAATAACCATTTAGTTAATAGTCGGGTTTCATAGTTCGGATAAAAGGGGTGAACAATGAACAAAAATCGTATTAATCATAATGCGTTAACTCATCTAGTTGAAGCAGGGGCTGTTTCAATAGCACATGCGAAAGCGATGGGCGATACCTGGGCTCTAACAGTTGTTGTTGGGGATACAAACAAAGTCGTGATGGCGAAAAACAGCGGCAAACCAAGAGTTTGGCGCAAACTAGATACGCTCGCTAAATACTTAAAAGACTTAGGCATGGATAACTTCAGCATAGATGTCAGTGATTACGATCCTTCGCAAAAAAGCCTAAGGCGCCCAGACAGCGCCAACACATTAAAACAGACGCACAAAGCACATCAATCTTTACAGAAATCCGGTCAGATTCCTGGACTTACGCCTGCATCACCTAAGCCAGAGATGAAAGTGAATGTTCAAACTGAGAAACCTCAAGTTGAACAACAAGTAGACATAGAATCTGAAGAAGTAGCCAATGCAGTTAAACTCAATGCTACCGATAGGGCTATACAACAGGCTAAAGAGAGGTGGGAACATAGGCGTGCCAAAATTCTTCAAGAGTCAGATCCACGCGCTAAATAACATTATATTTATATTAAAAAGACACCCCCTACCTTTTGATGGGGATGTTTTTTTGTACCTTCTAATACCTAGAATACTCCTATAAATCGTCTGTTTATTGTGGGTTACAAAGTATTCAAAAAGTTCCTTTAAAATATAAAAATAATTTTCAAAAATAATGTTATTTATTATGAACTTACTGGATTTCTAATCTACTTACTTGCTCCACTTTAAATACCTATCTACAAGGAGTAGAAATGAAAAATAAAAGAGTAAGAAAAAGTACTTCATTATCCATAGCCGCAATGTTAATAACAGTTTCTTCAACTGTAATAGCAGGACCTTTAAAAGGGGAAGGTGAATTTGGTGCTACAGCGTCATCGGGCAATACAGATACTCAAAACTTAGTTGCTAAGTTAAAGTTATCTAAGCAAAGTGGTGCGTGGTTTAATGAAGTGGGGTTAGCGGCGATTAATTCAACAGATTCAGATTCTACAACAGCAGAACGTTATTTAATTAACGGTAAAACGGCACGAGACTTCAACGAAAAATTTTATGCATTTGGTAGTGGTAAATATGACAAAGACCGTTTTAGTGGTTTCGATTATCAAGCGACGCTAGCTGCAGGTCTTGGTATGCATGCGATCAAATCTGATAAAGTGACTTTAGATCTAGAAGCAGGCCCAGGTTATCGTTTTAGTGAAACGGATGCAGGCGATGAACAAAATGAGGCAGTATTACGTGCTGGCTTGTTTTATAAAAATCAACTGACTGAAACAACTCGTTTTTTACAGAATATTGTCGTTGAAGCAGGTAGTGATAACACAACAATAGACTCCGAAACTGCGTTGACTGTAAAAATGAGTGACAATTTGGCACTTAAAGCATCTGTTATAGTTAAAAATAATTCTGATGTACCAGATGGAGTGGAAAAAACAGATACATTGACTGGTGTCAGCTTGATCTATGGTTTTTAAGATCATTTAATTACATTTTTAAAGCCGTAAAAAGCCAGCATTACGCTGGCTTTTTTATGTTATTTAAAGGCTTTAAAAACTACATAAACAACATTTTATATAAATTAGCTAATAACATAGTTACTAATACCACAATCAAAAGCCTACGGATAAAAGCATCGCCACCTTTTATCGCAGAGTGACCTCCCAACCATCCTCCTAGTGAACTGGCAATCACCATTGGTATTGCGATTGCCCAAATGACTTTACCAGCAAGAATAAAGGCGATTGCAGCTCCAATATTACTCAAAAGATTCAATGGTTTAATCGTGGCAGTTGCTTTTAACAAATTAAATTTAAGAATCTTTTTTACTGCAATCGTCATATAAGTTCCGGTACCAGGACCAAGAATGCCGTCGTAAAACCCGATAGGTGTAATAGCCATGAGTGTTTTGGGCGTATCGACAATCTCAGTATCATCGCTTTCAACAGGATCACGTAAAACAATCATTAGTGCAATTGGGATACAGGCTAAAATCGCCCAAGCTAACACAGATGCTGATAATAATAATGCCGCTTTACCACCTAAATATGAGGCTAGCAAACAAGGCAAAGCAGCGACTGTAACGGTCTTCCAATGGACTTTTCTACTTAGTGTATATTTAACAACGGCGAGTACCGTTCCGGCGATTGCACTCATTTTGCTCACTGCTAATGCAGACACGGGCGGTACACCAGCGAATAACAAAGCGGGTAGGTTTAACATACCTCCACCACCAGCAACGGCATCGATGTAACCCGCACAAAAACCTACGAATGCCAATCCAATGACCCAGTAAATGCCAAATTCTAAAATCGTCTCCATCGCAGAATTATATCTGTAGTAGAGACTTTCATGTGAGACAGAATTAAAATCTTTTTATCAGATATTCAGAAAAGAGATTTCAAATGATATCGATTGAGTTATATTCAAGAACAATAATCGTCAAATAAAAATGCATAGACCGTATTCAGTCTCATCTAACTACAAGAGTGCATCGAAATGAACATTATCCAAGCTCAAGAACAACATCTCGATATTGCTCGCGAATTATTTCGTGAATATCAAACAAATGTCGCTCAAGAGGATACCAATCAATGCTTTCAGGGCTTTGAAGAAGAGCTGGCCGAATTACCAGGAAGCTACAGTGATCCAAAAGGTGTTATCTATATTGCTTTTGCTGGAAATGATCCCGATAAAATTAAAGATGCTTTCGGTTGTATAGCAATTCGACCAAGAGAAAATAACCCTCAAGAAGCTGAGATAAAGCGCTTGTTTGTCCGTCCGCAACAAAGAGGTACTGGCGCAGGTACAGACTTGTTAAACAAAGCTTTCTTGTTTGCTAAATCAGCTAATTATTCATCTTTGTTTTTAGAAACAACTGCTTCGATGCAAGCGGCTAAAAAAATATATAAAGCGCATGGTTTTCAACAAATACCAGGTAATGATGATACGATCGAATGTTATCGATATTCATTTAATCAGGATGCTAATCAAGATTAGCGCATAAATACTTTGTCTAGCTTTTCCGAAAAACTACTATCTTGGTTTGATCAACACGGCCGTAAAAACCTCCCATGGCAACAGGACATAAACCCATACCGAGTTTGGGTGTCTGAAATCATGTTGCAGCAGACACAAGTAAGAACGGTCATCCCATACTTTGAAAAATTTATGGAATCATTTCCAACTGTGCAAAGTTTGGCAAATGCAGAACAAGATGAGGTACTAAAACATTGGTCAGGACTCGGATATTATGCACGAGCTCGAAATATGCACGCCGCAGCAAAAATGGTTCGTGATGAGTTTAAAGGGGAATTTCCTGAAGATATTGAGACGATTCAACGT
>CALJIH010000130.1 GCA_937974135.1 uncultured Cocleimonas sp.
AATCTCGTCAAATGCTTTAACTTCACCACCCATCTTCTCTGCCATAACCTTAGTCAAGGCAGCTGTTAGAGTAGTTTTACCATGGTCTACGTGACCGATTGTACCCACATTTACGTGGGGCTTATTACGCTCAAATTTTTCTTTGGACATGACTCACTCACCTTTCAATTATCATTGCTTCAGCAACCGATTTGGGTACTTCCGCATATTTCGCAAACTCCATTGAATAGTTAGCTCTACCTTGCGACGCAGATCGTAGCGCGGTGGAATAACCAAACATCATTGACAATGGAACTTCCGCACGAATGATTTTTCCCGAAGGAGCCTCATCCATGCCCTGAACAACACCACGACGACGATTTAAGTCACCCATGACATCACCCATATTTTCTTCTGGTGCAATTACTTCAACTTTCATCACAGGCTCTAATAACTTAGGCGAAGCTTTTAATACTCCATCTCTAATAGCTATAGATGCTGCAACTTTAAAAGACATCTCGGTTGAATCGACCTCGTGAAAAGATCCACCCAATAACGTTATCTTTAAATCAACAACAGGCGAACCTGTTAAAACACCATTTTGCAGTTGCTCCTGAATCCCTTCATCAACCGCAGGAATAAACTCCTTTGGAATCGAATCATTAACAATTGCATTTTCAAACATATAACCAGCACCTTCTTTTAAAGGTTCAAGTTTTATATTTACGTGACCATAGTGATTTTTACCACCAGACTCACGAATAAATTTCCCTTCCGCATTCGCTTCTGTAGTTATACATTCGCGATACGAAACCTGTGGATCACCAACATTTGCTGAAACATTAAATTCACGTTTCATACGATCAACAATGATATCAAGGTGTAATTCACCCATTCCCGATATAATCGTCTGACCTGTTTCTTCTTCTATACGTACGACAAAAGAAGGATCCTCTTGTGCAAGCTTAGCTAAAGCCTGCGACATCTTATCCTGATCAGCTGTAGTCTTCGGCTCAACAGCAACCGAAATAACTGGCTCAGGAAAATCAATATTCTCTAAAACTATCGGGTTAGATTTGTCGCACAAGGTATCACCCGTAACAACCTCTTTTAAACCAACAGCTGCAGCTATATCTCCTGCATAAACCTCTTTAACTTCTTCTCTAGAATTAGAATGCATTTGTAAAATGCGACCTATTCTTTCCCGCTTATTTTTAAGCGGATTTAAGACCATGTCTCCAGTTTTCAAAATACCAGAATAAACACGGAAAAAAGTTAAAGTTCCTACAAACGGATCTGTAGCAATTTTAAACGCCAAAGCAGAAAAAGGCTCTTTATCAGAAGCTTCTCTTTCTATCTCTTGCCCTTCTTCAGATCGATCAAAAACCAATCCTTTAACAGCAGGGACATCAAGTGGAGAAGGCATATATCGAACAACTGAATCCAGCATTGGCTGAACACCTTTATTCTTAAAAGCCGAACCACACATTGCTGGAACAATTTCACCAGCCAAAGTTCTTAGGCGTAATCCTTGGTAAATCTGATCTTCGCTTAAATCACCAGTTTCAAGATAAACATCCATTAACTCTTCATTAGCTTCAGCTGCAGCTTCGACCATTGTCTCACGCCAGTTGCTTGATTCATCAAGCAGCGCCTCTGGAATATCTTCAAGAGTATGAGATACACCCATACCTTCTTCTTTCCAACTGACCATCTTCATTCGAACAAGATCAATGACACCTTTAAAATCTTCTTCAGCTCCTACCGGCAATTGCACAGGAACTGGATTCGCACCTAAACGTTCTTTTAATTGTGAAACGACACGCAAGAAATCTGCGCCAACTCGATCCATCTTATTAACAAAAGCTAATCTAGGGACATTATATTTATTTGCTTGCCGCCAAACCGTTTCAGACTGTGGCTCTACTCCACCAACAGCACAAAATACTGCAACTGCACCATCTAAAACTCTGAGCGATCTTTCAACTTCAATCGTGAAGTCGACATGACCAGGCGTATCAATAATATTGACACGATGCTCTGAGAACTGCTTATCCATACCAGACCAAAAACATGTTGTAGCAGCAGAGGTTATTGTTATTCCTCGCTCTTGTTCTTGCTCCATCCAGTCCATAGTAGCAGCACCATCATGAACTTCACCTATCTTGTGTGAGACCCCAGTATAAAAAAGGATTCTCTCTGTAGTGGTCGTCTTACCAGCATCTATATGAGCCATGATGCCAATATTGCGATACTGATCAAGAGAGGTTGCACGAGCCACTTTATTTACCTTGATTCTTCTTTAAACAAGAAGAATAAATTTATTACCAGCGGAAGTGAGCAAACGCCTTATTCGCATCAGCCATCTTATGTGTATCTTCACGCTTTTTAACTGCACTGCCTTTCTTCTCAGCTGCGTCCATTAATTCGCCAGCCAATTTAAGTGCCATTGATTTTTCACCACGTTTACGTGCAGCATCTACCAACCAACGCATAGCCAAAGCATTTTGACGCGAAGCTCTAACTTCTACAGGCACTTGATAGGTAGCACCACCTACACGACGAGATTTAACCTCAACAGAAGGGCGTACATTTTCTAAAGCCGCATCAAGTACTTCCATACCATCGTTGCCTTTTTTAGCAGCGATTTGATCTAAAGCCACATACACAACTTTCTCAGCGATAGATTTTTTGCCATCACGCATAATGGTATTAATAAATTTCGCCAACAGCTCACTACCAAACTTTGGATCTGGCAAAATAATGCGTTTCGGGACTTCTCTTCTTCTAGGCATAAAAAACTCGCTAATATATTTGTTTACTATTATTCAACAACTCACTGATGACTTTGACCAGCAAGCAAAAAATATCTATTAAGACTTAGGGCGCTTAGCACCATATTTAGAACGACCTTGTCTTCTTTCTTGAACACCTTGTGTATCTAACGAACCACGAACTACGTGATAACGAACACCAGGTAAATCTTTAACACGACCACCACGAATAAGTACCACCGAGTGCTCTTGAAGATTATGACCTTCACCACCGATATAACTACTTACTTCAAAACCATTGGTCAAACGTACACGTGCAACTTTACGCATCGCCGAGTTAGGCTTCTTAGGTGTAGTTGTATAAACTCTTGTACAAACACCACGACGTTGCGGACATGCTTCCAAAGCTGGAACATTACTTTTTTCCATCTTGCGCTTACGAGGCTTGCGCACCAACTGATTTACGGTAGACATTAAATCTATTACTCCAACTCAAATTGTTTCGAAGATTAATCGTTAAACTAAACTTCCAAAATATAAATAATCGTCTTAACGACAAAGGCGCGAAATTCTATTACTGCAACGCGACCATGTCAAGGCGGGATTCTCTTTTTTAATAAAGCATTTAACCCTACTTCAGGCAAAAACACCTAAAAGTAGGGGGGGTGTCTTTTTTAAGACTACAAATAGCTATTCTTCTGAGGTATCAACACTTACTTCAGGCGCTTCTGCTTCAACCTCAACTTCCGTCGCATCAGGAATTGTTTCTTCCATCAGTGAGTTCAATTGCTGCTGGAGCTCTTCTTGTTTCTTACGACGAGCCGTATGATGAGTCATACCTGTACCAGCAGGAATTAAGCGACCTACAATTACATTCTCTTTAAGACCGCGAAGATCATCACGCGCACCTTTTACGGATGCCTCAGTAAGTACTCTCGTCGTCTCTTGGAATGATGCTGCGGAGATAAACGAATCTGTAACCAATGAGGCTTTGGTAATACCTAAAAGAACTCTGTCATACTTAGCAGGCAACTTACCTTCAGCAACGAACTTTTCATTCTCTTTATCGATATCCCAGTAATCTAACTGCTCGCCTTTCAACATACGTGTATCACCAGACTCTGTGATTACCGCTTTACGCATCATTTGACGTGAAATGATCTCAACGTGCTTATCATTGATTTTTACACCTTGTAAACGATAAACCTCTTGAACCTCTTTTACCAAATGCTCCGCAAGTGCTACAGGACCAAGAAGACGCAAGATATCGTGTGAACTCGCCTCACCATCAGCAATCATCTCACCTTTAGCAACTTTCTCACCTTCGAAGACGTCCAAATTTCTCCACTTAGGAATCAATAGCTCGTAATGCTCACCTTTTTCCGGAGTGATAACCAAACGCTTTTTGCCTTTGGTTTCTTTACCCCACGAGAAAGTACCTGAAATTTCAGCAAGTATTGCAGGTTGCTTAGGCTTTCTCGCCTCAAACATATCCGCAACTCTAGGAAGACCACCCGTGATATCACGTGTTTTCGATGACTCTTGTGTCAAACGCGCAAGAACATCACCAATATCAACTTTTGCTCCATTAGTTAGTCCGACAACAGCACCACCAGCAAGCGGATACTGAACAGGAATCTCAGTATTCTCAAAGAATAAAGAGTTACCTTTATCATCTAACAGACGAATCATAGGATTTAAATCTTTAGAACCTGCACCACGTGCTGCAGGATCAGTTACGATTGTTGAACTCAGCCCAGTAATTTCATCGATATGAGTGTTAATTGTTGAACCATCAACGAAATCAACGAAATCAACAGTACCAGCAACTTCCGTTACGATCGGATGTGTATGAGGATCCCATGTTGCAACCTCTTGACCCATCTCAACTGACTCGTCGTCTTTAATAGTTACAACAGCACCATACGGAAGCTTATAACGTTCTCTTTCACGACCTTGATCATCAACAACACTGATTACACCTGAACGAGATACAGTTACTAAGTTACCGTCTTTATTAACAACTGTTTTAACGTTTGATAAACGCGCAACACCTGCAGACTTTACAAGTATATTATTATCAGCAGCAGCACGACTTGCAGCTCCACCGATGTGGAAAGTACGCATCGTTAACTGAGTGCCTGGCTCACCGATTGATTGAGCAGCAATAACACCAACAGCCTCGCCCATATTAACCAAGTGTCCACGACCTAAGTCGCGACCGTAACATTGGGCACAAACGCCTTTTTTCGATGCACAAGTAATTGCAGAACGAACCAATATCTCATCCACACCAAGACTATCAAGCTTAGAAACCCACTCTTCATCAAGCAAAGTTTTAGCTGGAATAACTAATTCATCTTTATGATTCATTACGTCTACAGCTGCTACACGACCTAGTACGCGCTCACCTAAAGGCTCTACAACATCTCCACCTTCAATAATTGGACGCATAGTCAAACCATCTTCAGTACCACAATCATCAAGAGTTACAACCATGTCCTGTGATACATCAACAAGACGTCTAGTTAAATAACCAGAGTTAGCTGTTTTTAAAGCGGTATCTGCAAGACCTTTACGAGCTCCGTGAGTCGAAATAAAGTACTGCAGCACATTAAGACCTTCACGGAAATTCGATGTTATCGGTGTTTCGATGATTGAGCCATCTGGCTTAGCCATCAAACCACGCATACCTGCTAGCTGACGAATCTGAGCTGCTGAACCACGAGCACCAGAATCAGCCATCATATAG
>CALJIH010000131.1 GCA_937974135.1 uncultured Cocleimonas sp.
TCTCTGCCTCATAAAATTATTATACGTAGTTAAACTGGCATTTGTTAAGCGGAAATCCGCCTAACAACCACCCTAGAATTTTTGTTAATCTACTAGGATCAGAAAATTTTGAGAGCCTTCAAATACTGATTTAGTAATGCAAAACCCCTGTGCGGGCAAATAATCACGTTATCCGTTTTATAAAACAAAACGGTAAGCTCGCTTAAAAGTGGGGGGGTGTCTTTTAAAGAATTCCTCCATTTCCATTTTTTTGCTAAAGCACTGCTATAGTTAAAGTTGCATTCACAAAAAGAGATGTTTGTATAAGTCTCTCCAAACCAATAACGGACTATAAACCGCTAATATAAAGGAGGATTCTTAAATGAATCATTTTAAAACCATATTATCAATATCAATGATCTCTCTAGGCTTAGTTGCAACTGAGATTCATGCCGCAACTAAATGGAATGTATCTACATGGGGTAAGCGTCGTGCGTTTACAGAGCATCTAGAAAAACTAGCAGAAGTGGTAAAAGAAAAGTCAGCTGGCGAATTTACTTTAAATATCTCTTATGGTGGATTATCTAAGAACAAAGAGAATCTTGACGGTATTTCTATTGGTGCTTTTGAAATGGCACAGTTTTGCTCTTTTTATCACTCTGGTAAAAACCCAACGATCACAGTGACTGAGCTACCCTTTTCACAAGATGTCTCTTTAGCTGATCTTGCTAAAATTTCTATGGAAGTATACAAGCACCCAACAGTGGTCAAAGATTTAGCGCGTTGGAATGCAACTTTGCTAATGCCATCACCACTACCTCAATACAATATTATGGGTAAAGAAGGTAGCTTAAATTCTCTCGCTGATTTCAAAGGATTGCGAGTTCGTGGACCTGGTGGAATCATGGGCGTATTAGGTAAATTAGGCGCTATCAAAACAGGTGTACCTTTCGGAGAAGTTCGTCAATCAATGGATTCAGGTGTCATTGATGCAGCAGCATTCGCACCTCATGCTCATCTTGCTACTAAGACTACCGATATCGGCAAATGGATTACTACAAACCTAAACCTAGGTACTGCGAACTGTCCTGTAGTGGTTAATTCTGAAGCATTAGCTGCGTTAAGCGACAAGAACCGTGAAATTTTATTAGGTTCTGTTGATACTGCACTTGAGCACTATGTCGATAATTACAACAATAAAACCGTTGGCGCTTTCGACAAGAAAATAGCAGAGAAAAAGATTCAACCTGTTTTCTTTGATGCTGACTCAACATCACAATTAAAAGGTCTTTCAGAGTCTGTTCGCCAAGACTGGATTAAGAAATACAGTAAAGACTTTAATTCTAAAGAGTTATTCGATTACACGAGCAACTTATTCAGTAAGTAAACAACTCATTGGCTTTATCAGTAGCCAATACTCTCTAAAAGAAACGCTAACCAGTTTGTCTATTGCATTCTGGTTAGCTTTTTTCTAATTCTTTTTTTCAGGATATAAAATGGCAGGCCAAGCAACTGTTCTTAGCGATGATTCGACGTTAAGCAAAGCAGATAATCTTTTTTTTAAACTTGAATCCGTTCTTACCTTACTTGGCGGGATCATCATTTTTTTATTAGTATTTCTCGCTGTTACTAATATCCTTGGTCGTTGGTTGTTTAATTATCCTGTTGATGGTTATATCGATTGGGTTGAGCAAACGATGGCATTTTTTGCATTCTTAGGTATTGCATTTACCCAGCGACAAGGCGGTCATATCCGAATGGATATCATTGTTGGTGCTTTAAAAGGCCGCTTTTTATGGTTTGCCGAACTAGTCTCAACTACCATGATGTTATTACTTACCCTAGTACTCATTTATGGTTCTTATTTACATTTTTATCGTGCTTTTTCGATAGGTGATACCTCTTTCGATATTAATTTACCTACTTGGCCAGCAAAGCTCATCGTGCCAGTAGCGCTAACTGTATTAGCACTTCGTTTGATATTACAAATTTGGGGATATTTCAGAGCATTAAAATCAGGTAGTTTAGAACCTGTGGCTGTTCCCCTTGTTGAAGATGCCGCAACCTTAGCAGCAAAAGAGGCAGCTTCTGTATCCTCTGCCAAAATAGAGGATCAGATATGAATCCTTTCTCATCTCTTATTGAAACCATGGGTGCCATGGAAACCATTGATATTGGTTTAGTTGTCACTGGCATCATGTTGTTTTTAGTTGTTATTGGGGTACGTGTTGCATTTGCTGCTGCTCTCGCTGGATTCTTAGGTTTAGTGTGGATTTTTTCAGCTCGTATGGGGTTTGAAAAAGGCTTTGTGGTAGCTGTTAAAATGGCAGGAACTATCCCACATTCAAAAGTATCTTCGTTACCTTTATCGTTGATCCCAACCTTTATATTAATTGGCTTTTTAGCCTATCACGCAGGTTTGACTCGCGCGCTTTTTGAAGCGGCTAAACGCTGGGTTGGTTGGTTACCTGGTGGTATGGGAGTAGCAACCGTTTTCTCTACAGCAGGTTTTGCTGCAGTTTCAGGAGCATCTGTTGCAACTTCTGCTGTCTTCGCACGTATTGCAATTCCTGAGATGCTGAAACTCGGTTATGACAAACGATTCGCTGCGGGCGTCGTCGCTGCGGGTGGAACACTTGCTTCTTTGATTCCTCCTTCTGCTATTTTGGTTATTTACGCCATTATCGTTGAACAAGATGTAGGTGCATTGTTAATGGCAGGATTTATTCCAGGAGCCGTGTCTGCATTAATTTATGGTGGCTTGGTTGTTATCATGGCAGTCATGAATAAAAAGCTAGGGCCACCTGTAGGTGGGTTCACTTGGAAACAAAGACTGGAAACTTTACCGGGTACCTTCCCTATCTTTTTTGTCATTGGCATCATCATCGTCTGTATTTATGGCGGTGTAGGTACACCTACCGAGGCGGGTGCACTGGGCGCATTTATGATTCTAATTATCGCGCTTTTCAAAGGCATGAAATGGACTGAATTGAAACAAGCTTTGATCGAAACCAGTAAACTCACGGTAATGATTTTTACCATCATTTGGGGAGTTTTATTGTACGTTCGCTTCCTCGGATTTGCTGATTTACCTGCTGAGTTTTCTCAATGGTTAACCAGTCTTGACCAAAGTCCTATGATGACGTTTGTCTTAATTCTACTGGCGTACGCAGTACTTGGTATGTTCATGGATGCTATCGGTATGTTGTTACTGACATTACCTATTGTTTATCCAGCAGTGATTGCTCTGAATGGTGGTCCGGATGTTTTAGCAGCTGATTCTGCATTTGGTGTCTCTGGCACGGGATGTGCTATTTGGTTCGGAATAATTGTCGTGAAAATGGCAGAGCTTTGTTTAATAACGCCACCCATCGGCTTGAACTGTTTTGTTGTTGCTGGAGTAAGGCCAGAGGTTTCTGTTCAAGATGTATTCCGAGGTACGACACCTTTCTTTATTGCAGACGCATTCACAATATATGTACTCATCATTACACCTTCAATCGTTTTGTGGTTACCTGGATTGATGGGCTTCATCTAACTCTCAGAAAATGAGCCGATTACTGATTTTGTAAGTTAACTGAATCAGTAGTCGTACTTATTTATCGTGTAGTAAATATAGCAAAAAGTGGGGGGGTGTCTTTTTAATTAATTAACCAACAAATAATGCTACTTATTTAATAATGACGCTTTTTGAATAGCTTTAAAATTACTTTCATCGCTATCAATTAAACCCATTTTAAACAATGCTTTACCAGCATCTCCTGGCATGAAAGATTGAGTTAAACGTGGGAAATCATTATCCGCAATTTGATTTACCAGCTTTACAATCTCAGTCGTACAGTTTTTAAAAAATAGATGATATAACTCAGGGGTTTTGTGAATTTTATTGGTGCGTTCAGCGACAACCTTAAATAACGCTTGGGCTTCTTCTGCATTCGCTTTTATGGGATAACTATATACATCTTCCTCTCGCATAAGGCGCAAACCCACTAAATCACGATAACTAGACAATAAATAAATCAGTTCAAATTTTGCCGTCAAACCACCGCTTAAAGAATACTCTTCACCCTGCTCTTTTCTTGCTTCCACCGATAAACCAATTTGGGTTTTATCTTTTAACTCAAAAAGAATAAAGATATGCGCAATCTCACTTAAAGGTGCAAAGTGTGAAACCACAGCATTTAATGATTGAATATCACTCAGTTGAAATTCTATGTCTTTAAAAAGACTACCGTCATTCTTTAATGACGATACATCAATATTTTGCCAATCTGCATCCCTAAAATTTTTGATCGTGACTTTATCATCAATGATTTTAACAGATGCAGTTTGGCTATTTCCTAGTGACCAATTCTTGGTATTAGATGGCTGTTTGACAAAATAAATGACAACACTTACTAAAGCCAAGAATGCGATTATTGAAATCGCATAAGCCATATACTTTAATAAGAAAGCTGACATGTTTAGCGCTCAGTCATAAATCATTTATTGTCAGATAAGGTGATATTCAATTCTAATGTATCGAAATCCTCACCTTTTTCAAGATTTACATTCACATCTTTATCAGATACATGAACGTATTTTCGAATCACTTGTACCAACTCATCACGCAATTTTGGTAAGTAATCAGGTGATTTCTGACTTTTATCAGTACGCTCATGAGCAATTAATATCTGTAAGCGTTCTTTCGCCAAATTAGCGGTATTTTTCTTTTTTTCTGTTTTAAAAAAACTAAATAGTCCCATTGTTAAATATCTCCCTATTATTTAACCGAAAATCTTCTGAAAGAAGCCTTTCTTTTTCTGCTCTACATGAGTAAAGCGTAAGGGAATTTCTTCGCCTAAAAAGCGCGAAACCACGTCCTCATAAGCCTGTCCCGCAGCACTTTCTTTATCCATGATGACAGGATTACCACTATTCGATGCTTGAAGAACAGAGCCAGATTCAGGTATCACGCCTATCAGAGGAATCGATAATATTTCCACGATATCATCCATCCCTAACATATCTCCACCTTCCACACGATCTGGTGAATAACGAGTAATCAGTAAATGTTCTTTTACCGCGCCGCCTTCTTCGGCCACTTTTGAGCGACTTTGTAAAATACCTAAAATACGGTCTGAATCACGTACAGAAGAAACTTCAGGATTAGTCACGACAATAGCTTCATCAGCAAAATAAAGCGCCATAAATGCACCTTTTTCAATACCTGCGGGTGAATCACAAACTATATATTCAAATCCATCTTCTTTAAGTTCATTAATGATGCTCTCCACCCCTTCTTTTGTGAGTGCATCTTTATCACGTGTTTGTGAGGCAGGTAATATATACAAATTATCGACGCGCTTATCTTTTATGAGAGCTTGTTTTAAAGTTGCTTCACCATTAATAACATTAACAAAATCATAGATAACACGTCGTTCAACACCCATGATTAAATCGAGGTTACGCAAGCCTACATCAAAATCAATAACTGCTGTTTTATGCCCTCGTGCTGCCAGTCCTGCAGAAAAAGCTGCACTTGAAGTTGTTTTACCGACACCACCTTTACCTGATGTCACAACAATTACTTTACTCAATGTATATCTCCATTAATATATTTTTAAACAATTAGACAAGGACTACTTAAAGACCTAATCTTTTAATCAAAGTTCTAATTTTTTGAAACGATGGTTTAAGCCGACAGTGGCTCAATAATTAGTTTTTCACCTGATAGTTTTATCATTGCGGGTTTGCCAATTAAATCAGTATCACTCTCATCGAGTAATTGATAACGACCTGCAATAGCGATTAACTCAGCTTGTAAAGATTGGCAGAATATCCTGGCTGATTCATTACCCATGGCACCTGCCAGTACTCTGCCGCGTAAAGGACCATAAACGTGTATTGAGCCATCAGCCATGATTTCAGAACCAGCACTGGTTTGCGCCAACACTGTCATGTCTGAATCAGCTGCATAAATTTGTTGACCTGAACGAACGGGTCTATCAACCGTTAACGACTTAAATTTAACAGCAATTGGGGCTGGTTGAGGATCTTGAGATTCAACGGCATCATGATTTGATGAATCCTCTTCCTCAGAAGTTGATGATTCTGTTTCTTTTGCAGATGGTTTAAGACTCTCGCGCATCACAGCCCAACCAGCATTCGCTAAACTGGCATTTAATGTAGCTGGATGATTACGCACCCCTACAGGGATAAAGCCTAAATTTATTAAAGCGTTTTTTAAAGCGGTGAAATCAAAATCTATAACAGCTTCACCTAATAATGAACAATCAACAACGATAGGACTTTGACTAAAAAATTGTGGCATCTCATCGCGTTTTTTTTCTAATTCAATGGCAATTGCATTTACATCTGTATGCTCCAAATGCAAAACATTGAGCATAGACATCTCACCTTTTAAATTCATTTTCTGCTTCTCATAGCTTCGAAAAAACGCCCAATTTGAAATTTATTGTGGCGAGCATGATAACTGAGACAGAAGTTTTTATCATCGCTAATCTCACTTTTTAACGGTACAATTTCGCCTTTTTTAATTTTATGATCTAGTTAAATATCAGTTATTAAATTGATGTTTTAAAAAGCACTTACAAATCCTTGAAATGACAATAAATACACTAAATCCACTCTACCCAAATAAAGAAACAGAGCTCGCTGTATGGGGACAGTTGCACGGTTGCGCGCAAGATTTATTGATAGCAAATACTGCTAGGGAATATCAAGGTTTAATCGTTGTAGTGACCGCGGATAGTCAAACAGCTTACAATATCAAAGATAATGTTAACTTCTTTTTAGGCAATGATTTAAAAGCAAGCAATAAACGCGAAGTGCACATTTTCCCTGACTGGGAAACATTACCATACGACGTATTTTCTCCGCATGAAGATTTAATTTCCGATCGTTTAAAAACCTTAAGCCAATTACACACTATTCAACAAGGTGTGCTGATTGTTCCTGTTGCAACATTAATGCAAAGACTCGCACCCGTAGATTATGTGCGAGCCAATACGCTATTTTTTAAACAAGGTGACAAACTAGATATTGAAGTATTTCGTACGCAGCTTGAAGAATCT
>CALJIH010000132.1 GCA_937974135.1 uncultured Cocleimonas sp.
TGGATTGGAAACCTTTCGTTTTTGATTAATTTTGAACATTCAGTAGTTTTAGGTGAGCCAGATAATAAAACAGGTAAATAAGCTTAATATGTTTTAGGTTTATTCCACCCTTGTAGACACGGAGAGTCTAAGGTTTGAAATCTAAATTAGTTAAACTTCTAGGTCATGATCATATGGCTACCGATTGTTTTGAGCAATCACTGACGCATCGAAGTGCACATAATAAGCATAATGAGAGAATGGAGTTTTTGGGTGATAGCGTTTTAGGTCTTGCCATTACCAAAGCACTTTATCACCAAATTCCCAAAGCTTCTGAAGGTTATTTATCTCGTTTACGTGCATCTTTAGTCAATGAAAGTACCTTAGCAGAAATCGCCAATGAATTATCATTAGGCGATTTTTTACGTTTGGGCGCTGGTGAGTTAAAAAGTGGTGGTTTTAGACGCAAATCTATTTTATCAGATACGCTAGAGGCAGTAATAGCGAGTGTATTTCTTGAACAAGGGATGAATGCTGCCGAAGAATTTGTACTCAAGATTTATACTGACCGACTCAATGAATTACCCTCTGAAGATGATTTGAAAGATCCAAAGAGCAGACTTCAAGAGCTGCTTCAATCTAGGAAATTTGATATACCAAGTTATGAATTAATATCTACTTCGGGGGATGATCATCGCCAAGTATTTACCGCAGAATGTAGAATTCCTGATTTAAGCATTATTACCAAGGGCGCATCTAGCTCTAGAAGAAAAGCTGAACAACAAGCAGCAATAAATGCCTACGAAATAGTCAAAGAAAGATTCAAAAAGAAGTAGAATAGAGTGATTATTTATTTCTAGGAAAGTCTTAATGACTTCATCATCAAATTCAAATCATCCTGATACTCAGATTAATCATACAAAATGCGGTACGGTATCAATAATAGGCCGCCCAAATGTTGGTAAATCAACGCTACTCAATCATCTGGTTGGATATAAAATATCAGCGATTGCGAATAAACCACAAACAACTCGAACTAATATTCGAGGAATCGTTACCGAGCTCTCTACAACAGAGCAAAATGCTTATCAGATAATTTTTACTGATACGCCTGGCATACATTTAAATTCTAAAAACCTGTTAAATCGAACCTTGAATAGCGAAGCCGTAGCTGCTGTTGAAGATGTTGATGTGATAATTTTCATGGTTGAAGCACTTAAATGGACGGATGAAGATGAATTTGTTTTAAGTAGAATAAAACATGCAACCATACCCGTTATTTTGCTGATTAATAAAGTTGATAGGATAAAAGAGAAAGAACGCCTTTTTGAATATTTACAAATGGTTTCTGAAAAACGTGATTTTAAAGAGTTGATACCGATAGCTGCCGAAAAGGGAGTAAATACTGATAGCGTTATTAATTCTCTAGTGAAAATTTTACCTCAGTCAGAATTTATCTATCCTGAAGATCATATTACTGATAAATCCGTTCGTTTTATTTGTAGTGAGTTGATTCGTGAACAATTGGTTCTCAATTTACATGAAGAATTACCTTACACCACTGCCGTAGAAATCGAAAAGTTTGAGGAAACAGATAATCTTGTCACTATAGAAGTGGTTATATGGACTGATCGAAAAAATCAAAAGGGCATCATTATTGGTAAAAAAGGAGAAACTCTAAAGAGAATTGGTCAAGGTGCAAGACATTCTTTAGAAGAGTTCTTAATGAAGAAAGTCATGCTTAAACAATGGGTTAAAGTTGAAGAAAATTGGCAAAATAATCCTAGGCATTTAAATGAATTGGGTATTATTTCAAACCGTGAATTATAAATTCAGCTATTCATTTATTCAGTAATCTTTAGGGTAAATGGCATAATTAATGAACCAATCTTTCGCTTACATTCTTAATCGACGCCCATTTAGAGATAGCAGTTTGCTTCTAGATATTCTTACTGAGGATTTTGGCAGAATTTGTTGTGTTGCGAGACCAGCAAAGAAAAGAGGAAAGGTAGTTAAAGGACACACCGAACCCTTTCGATATTTGCATATGCAATGGATGGGTAAAGGAGATGTTCAAACACTAACTGAGGCAGATGAGCGTGGTAGACACGATATTCCTGCATCTGAGTTAATGCTTGGTATGTATATCAATGAATTAATAATGCTGTTTACTCAACAACATGCCCCTAATCCAGATTTATTTAATGCATATAAATATACCCTACATAAAATCGGGAATGCAGAAATTAATCGTCATATCTTAATGCGCTTTGAACTATTTTTACTCCAAAATTTAGGTTATTCCTTAGAAAGCGATAAATCTATCGATGAATTAAAAATGCTTGAAAAAACAGGAAGATATTTTCATTTTTTAAAAGATAATGGTTTGTTTTTAGAGGATAATGTTACCACTCAAGATGCATCTTATCGCAATCAAAATATCTTAATAAGTGCTCACTTGCTTTTAGCCTTGCAAGATATTCAAAATATGCAAGAATCGCACTGGAAAGAGTTACGAAATTTTCTCGATAAAGTCTTTAATTCGATTACATCTCGTCCCATCAATGCTAGAAAACTGTTATCTATTTAGCCAGTTAAACAACAAGGTAATAAAATGCAAGCTGTACAAAATATACCGATAGAATTGGGCGTTAATATTGATCATATAGCCACTCTTCGACAGGCACGTGGAACATCATACCCTGACCTTATCGAAGCTGCATTTTTAGTAGAAGAGGCTGGAGCAAATGCTATCACTATACATCTTCGTGAGGATAGGCGTCATATTCAGGATCAAGATGTTTATGATTTACGCAAAACAATTAAAACGCGAATGAATCTTGAGTTAGCTGCTACTGATGAAATGGTGAAAATCGCATGTGATGTGCATCCCGAAGATGCCTGTGTCGTACCAGAAAAACGTGAAGAATTGACTACCGAAGGAGGCCTAGATGTGATTGGCCAATTTAATCGAATTTTAAAGACGACGAAAACATTAACAGCCAATGATATTCGAGTGTCTTTATTTATAGAGCCCAATATTGAACATATTAAACGAGTACTGGAAATCGGTGCACCAGTGATTGAATTACATACGGGCACCTATGCTAATGCAACAGGTGATGCGCAACAAAAAGAACTAGACAGAATTATTGAAGCTAGCGAATTTGCCCATGATCAAGGAATCCATGTCAATGCAGGTCATGGTTTAGATTATTCAAATACTACTGAGATTGCGCAAATTCCTCAGATGAGAGAGCTGAATATCGGCCACTCAATTATTTCACGTGCTATTTTTGTGGGAATCAGTAAAGCAACATCTCAGATTCTAGAACTTATGCACCAAGCAAGAAATTAGCTTTGAAAGAGAAGACAACAAACTTAGGGGCTAAATAAAATGTCCGTTATCGGCATTGGAACTGATATTGTAAAAGTACCCCGGATTAAACGTTTAATAAA
>CALJIH010000133.1 GCA_937974135.1 uncultured Cocleimonas sp.
AAAAAATAATTCCTTTGCTTTTTGACTATTGCGAAATTGTGTTTGCGCTTTGCCGCTAAATTGTAGAAATTCTTCAGGTGTAAATTGTTCTTGTACTTGAAGTGGTTCGATTCCCGCAAAAGCCTTCCTCAACATTCGATCTGCGTAGACAATTAATTCATGCATCGCTGGAATATTTTTATAAATAACTAAGTCACCACTAAAACAATGCTCTGCACGTTGTTTATCTGAAATGGGCTGATTTAGATGTATTATATTCACTATTGTTCAATCGTTTAGTTTCAGACTTTAGTCATTAAAGCAGTTTTAAAACACACTTTAGGAGGAATAATGAATAAAACTATTCAGTTACTCAACGTTCTTATGTTGACACTATTGTTATGCGTGAACACCGCGCATGCAAGTGCCAAAGAAAATTTAATTACACAAGCGAATGAATTTGCTGAATTGGTAAACGCTAAAGAATACACAAAAGTTGCGTTTAAATTAAACCCGATGATTGTGATTACAATGGGCGGAATATCACAGGCCAGTGATGCCATAAAACATGGCTTTAAAGCGTTAGATTCTGGAAGCAATAGTTTTAAAGGTTTAAGTTTTAAAACGCCTGATCCCATCGTAAATATTGAAAATGATTTGGTTGCAATCATACCTTCAGAAACTTTATTTACACTCAGAGATGATCTGTTTCAGATTGACTCGTTCTATATCGCTTGGTCATCAGACCAAGGCAAACTCTGGTATTTCGCAGATGGCAGTGGTTTTAAAGATCAAAAAAGTTTGAAGTTTTTATTCCCTAATTATGATCCAAAGAGTAGCAAACCATTGAAACTTCCTGTTCCAAGAGGGCCTTATAAAATATCGCCAATCCAATCGTAAAAAAAGACACCCCCCCACTTTTTATTGGTTTTGATGCTATCTTTAATGAGTAGCTTGAGAATAACTCTTTATTAAAATCAAATAAAAACGGAGCACGATTATGTCTGATACAGAAAATAGAAGTGGTAGTTGCCTTTGCGGTAAAGTTACATTTACTGCTCAGAGCGGAAATAGCGTTGGCGCTTGCAATTGCGGTATGTGTCGAAAATGGAATGGTGGACCACAAATGGCAGTCTTTTGCGGCGACAGCGTGATATTTGAGAATGAAGACAGTATTTCAATCTATAAGTCATCCGAATGGGCAGAACGCGCTTTTTGTAAAGAATGTGGCAGTCATTTATTTTACCGCTTCCATGGAAATCAGCACATGATGTTGGCAGGTCTGTTTGATAATGACCAAGATTTTGTGTTTGAAACGCAATACTTCATCGACAACAAACCTTCATTTTATAGTTTTGCGGAAGAAACGACTGATCTCACGGGTGCGCAAGTTGCGGAGCAAATGGGTTTGGGATAAACATCATTAGTGAAGTTTTTTGATAGTCACTTACATATTATCGATCCAAATTTTCCTCTGTATGAAAATAATGGTTATTTGCCCGCAGCATTTACCAGTTCGATGTATCTGTCACAACTTGAGAACCATGATTTAGTCGGTGGTACGATTGTTTCTGGCTCATTTCAAAAACAAGATCAAAGCTATCTGATTGATGCGTTAGAAAAGCTAGGCCCAAACTATGTTGGTGTCACTCAGTTATTGGCAGATACGCCTGATGAAACTATCTTAGCTTTGCACGAAGCCGGCATTAGAGCGGTGCGTTTTAATCTAAAACGTGGCGGCTCTGAAGATGTATCCAAACTCGTTTATTTTGCCAATAGAATTCATGATTTAGCACAATGGCATATTGAATTGTATGTTGATTCAAAGGATTTAGATGGCTTATACAGCACACTCATCAAACTACCCAAGGTTTCAATTGATCATTTAGGATTAAGTAAATCTGGCTTTAAAACTCTACTCAAACTCGTCGAGAAAAATGTGAAAGTGAAAGCCACTGGGTTTGGCAGGATTGACTTTGATCCTGCTTCTGCAATTCAAGATATATATAAGACAAATCCAAATAGCTTAATGTTTGGTACCGATCTTCCATCTACCAGAGCGCCGCGTCCTTTTACAGAGAATGATTTTACAATTGTATTAGATGCACTGGGTGAGGAAGCTGCTGAAAAGGTGTTTTATAAGAATGCATTAGATTTTTATTTAAATAAACAATAAAAAAGACACCCCCCTACTTTTTAGTGTTATTCCTGTTGTTAGCTCTACCAAAATCATCTTCTAAGGGCAGAAAATAGATAATAATAAACGCAGGAATCGTGGCGATCATCACCCAAATAAAGAAATGCGGATAGCCGAGTTTATCCTGTATCCAACCGCTGAACATTCCGGGAATCATCATTCCCATGGCCATAAAACCAGTAGCTATCGCATAATGAGCAGTCTTGAAATGCCCTTCTGCAATATAGATCAAATACATCATAAACGCGGTAAAACCAAAGCCGTAACCGAATTGTTCTATCGCTACTAAAGTCTGAATCACCAAGGTATTTTCAGGTTGTTGATAGGCCATATAAATATACAGAACATCAGGCAGGTTGATTGCAATTGCCATCCACCAAATCCATTTTTTTAAGCCATGTCTTGAAACTAAGATACCCCCTAAAATACCACCAATAACTAAAGCTAAAACACCGACGGTTCCGTAAATAAACCCAACCGCTTCAGTGCTTAAACCAAGACCTCCAGCACTGCGATCATCTAACATAAATAGTCCTGCTATTTTCCCCAGTTGTGCTTCACCAAGACGATAAAGTAAGATAAAAGCAATAAACAGCAACACGTAATCTTTTCTGAAAAAACTTTTAAAAACCTCGAAATAACCCACTAATGGAGATTTTGACGTGAGTGGTTTTTCCACTGCTTGTTCTTTGGGAAGGATAAACGCGTGATAGATTGCGACCCCGATTAATATCAAGCTGAGCAATACCATGGTTAGTTGCCAAGCTGTTTTCACGTCGTAAATATTTTCTAACTTACCTGCGAAAATAACAATTAAGCCCTGTCCGGTAATCATCGCGATACGATAGAATGTTGAACGAATCCCAACAAAAAACGATTGCTGGCCTTTGTCTAATACTTGCATGTAATAACCATCAGCGGCGATATCATGCGTGGCTGAGCTGAATGCAAGTAGCCAGAACACCACCAATGTAAGTGTTAAGTAATTATCCAAACGAAGACTTAAGGCGACACAAGCTAGACCTCCGCCTAGTAGTAGTTGCATCGTTATCACCCAAAAACGTTTGGTACGATAAAGGACTACAAAGGGACTCCATAAGGGTTTAATCACCCAAGGTAAATAAAACCACGCCGTGTAAAAAGCGATTTCGGTATTGCTTAAACCGAGACTTTTATACATAAACGTCGAAAGCACGACGATCGCGAAATACGGTAAACCTTCAGTGAAATATAGCGTGGGAATCCAAAACCAAGGACGTGTGTTATTCTGATGATCAAGTTGAGTTTGATCTATTTTTTGTGCACCCGAATGTTCTTGCTGCATCAGCAATTGCCCCGTTTTTGTTTAAACCCCAATACTGCTTATGTTGATTCTATGCTATTGCTGCTAATGTCGCAAAAGTGGTTATTCTATGGTTAAAAAAAGACACCCCCCCACTTTTTACATGTTTTACTCACACGATTACCGAATCACTGCGATTACTACTAAGATCATTCATACTTTTACGTCGTAAATACCTTGATAACATATCAACACCAATATTCAATAATGCAGTAATCAAGATCAACACCATAGCCCGATCAAAACGTAAATCTTGCAAGGCACTATCAATATAAAAACCAAGTGTTGCCACGCCGAGTAATCCCATAATGGCAGTTTCACGCAGGATAATTTCCCAGCGATAAAATAAATACGCTAAGAAATTTCCATACAAGCGCGGCGTGATTTCGTAGCTATATAGATTCATGCCTTTGGGCGCATCGACTCTGACTTCCATGGTGTTTGATTGCCTACCTAATAAATGTCCGATAATGCCAGAATTGTGCAGTGCTAATGCAATCACTGCGGGCAACATGGATGGGCCAAAAAACTGTAACAAAATAAACGCAAGTATGTATTCGGGTGTGGAACGCATTATTACTAAAACGATGTTGCCAAATCCACGTCCTAGTATGTTATGGAAGTGTCTCGAAATCAGCGGATAAACCATTAAAGTCAAAACTGCCGTCACCACCAAGGCAATCTGAGTGAGTAACAATGTATTGATAATACCGGGGATGGCCTGATCTTGCATGAGCTGCGTAAACCATGCAGCAAGCTCGTTGTATCCACCTTCTTTTGCACCTCGAATTGGCGCGGGAATAATGTCGTGAGTAAAAAAGCGCACGATGTGATTCCATTTAAGTTCGTGATCATCGGTCAGCAAACTATAACAAGCGATAGTAAAATAAATGGGCATCAAGAGTGGTCGAAGCCAAAAACGAATCGTTGCGATTAACAGATAAAACACCGCCAGTAACACCACCACATTGGCGTAATCGCCTTGCATAAAAGATGATTGGAGATAAAAACCGAGTGTAGGTAATCCGATAAAACCAAGAATCACGCTACTGCGTAAACCGCATTCAAAGCGATAGGAGGTGTAGGTTTTGAGTGCTTGCCATACATCGGGCAATAAAGCGTAAAAGAAACTATTCAATCGTCCACTATTTTTCGGTAAGGCTTTGACCACTGATAAATCTGCTTCTTCAATAATCTCTGCATACACTTTGGCAAAAGTTGCGGCGTAAGGGATGGCTAAAGCCAAAATACCGGTTAGCGGGTGCAAACCAAAAATCTGTAAAAAGATCAGTGCCCAAAATAATTCATGAATGGCTCTTAAGAAAGCACATAAACCACGCACAATCGCAAAACGGTATAAATAACTTAATGGAATCGCACAAAGAATACCTAAAAACACACCCAGCAAAGCAAAGTTTAAGGTTTGTATTAAAGCATTCAACAATATGCCTAAATCACCGAAATCAGGATTTAAAATGGCTGATGCAAATAATTTTATTTCTTGCCAAGGATCGACGTTATAAATCTTTAAATCTGCAAAAGGTAAGCACAACAGTGCAATGCAAATGAAAAATAAGGAAACTTGTCGATGCGAAAACGTCATCTATTGATACAAACAAGCGAGGTCAGATAATTCCAATTGATTACTGGCTTGATCGACTAAAATTTTGCCGTCTTTTAGACCAATAA
>CALJIH010000134.1 GCA_937974135.1 uncultured Cocleimonas sp.
GCCGGGTGATAACGTTAAGATGACAGTTACCCTAATTAATCCGATTGCAATGGATGATGGTTTACGTTTTGCAATCCGTGAAGGTGGTCGTACAGTAGGTGCGGGCGTCGTTGCTAAAATTATCGAATAATACTGAATAGAATAATTCGTAAAATTAGACCGCGGATTAGATTGTGTAATTAGAACTTTCTGTTATACTTCCGCGTCCTTTTAGAGAGCGAAGAGTGATTACTTTGTAATTGTTCTTCGTTCTTTTATTGTTTCAGAAACCTGGTTTTAACTTCGTTTACAAGCTAGGCCAGTAGCTCCAATTGGTAGAGCACCGGTTTCCAAAACCGATTGTTGGGGGTTCGAGTCCCTCCTGGCCTGCCATTCTGAAACGCTGGAATTTTATTTACTTTAGAAACGGATAGGTCACTTATTTAGGCCGAATAAATCAAAGTATGGCAACTAACTCAGAAACACAGGGATCAACTTTAGATACTATAAAGCTTTTGTTGGCTTTAATAGTATTGATTTTAGGTATTTGGGGTTTCTATCATTTTGCTCAAGAGGCTCTTTTGTATAGGGTTTTGGGTATTTTGGCGGCTGTAGGTGTGGCGATCGGAATTGCTGCTACTACTAGTAAAGGTAAGTCGCTTATCAGTTTCCTTGGGACCTCAAGGTCAGAAGTAAGAAAAATGGTGTGGCCCACTCGCGCTGAGACCATGCAGACCACTTTGATGGTCTTTATTATGGTTGTGATTTTGGCTATTTTCTTGTGGTTTGTTGATATGTTTCTAGGGTTTGCAGTTAAATCTTTGTTGGCGGTAGGTAGTTAGTATGGCTAAGCAGTGGTTTGTTGTTCATGCTTATTCTAATTATGAGATGCGTGTGCGTGAAGCATTAAAAGAGCGTATCGAACGTTATGGTTTAGAAGAACATTTTGGTGAAATCCTTATCCCAACTGAAGAAGTTGTGGAGATGAGAGAAGGGCAAAAGAAAAAAAGTACAAGAAAGTTCTTCCCTGGTTATGTGCTTGTGGAAATGGATCTGAATGATGATAGCTGGCATTTGGTGAAAAATACACCACGTGTTCTAGGTTTTATTGGTGGAACCAGTGATAGGCCTGCTCCTATAACTGAAAAAGAAGCAAATGCGATCATGAATCGTATGGAAGAGGGTGTTGAGTCCCCTCGACCAAGAGTTTTATTTGAAGTTGGTGAAGTGGTTCGTGTAAATGACGGCCCGTTCAATGATTTCAATGGTGTGGTGGAAGAAGTTAACTATGAAAAGAGTACGATGCGTGTTGCAGTACAAATTTTCGGTCGATCTACGCCGGTAGAGTTGGAGTTTTTTCAGGTTGAAAAAGCCTGATTTAAAGCAAGTGTTTTTTAAAATTAACGAGGAGTTTGAGGGGTCTTATTTAGGTCGCCAAAAACGTTTGAACTTGTGGAGATTTAGTTATGGCTAAGAAAGTTGAGAGATATCTCAAGTTGCAAGTGCCCGCGGGTGCTGCTAATCCAAGTCCACCTGTTGGTCCAGCTCTGGGTCAGGTTGGTCTTAATATTATGGAGTTTTGTAAGGCGTTTAATGCTGCTACACAAAATGTAGAGCAAAACCTTCCAATTCCAGTTGTTATTACTGTTTACAATGATAAGAGCTTTACTTTTGTTACAAAGACGCCTCCAGCATCGGTTTTGTTAAAAAAGATTGCTGGTATAGATAAAGGGAGTGGTGTTCCAAATATCAACAAGGTAGGTAAGGTTACGCGCGCTCAGTTAGAAGAAATTGCCAAGATGAAAGAGCCGGATTTAACCGCTGCTAGTATGGATGCTGCAGTAAGAACTATTGCTGGAAGTGCTCGTAGTATGGGTCTTGATGTAGAGGGTGTTGAATAATGGCTAAGTTAAGTAAACGTCAAAAGTTAATTGCTGAAAAAATCAATGCCGATGAATTGTATGCCGTTGAAGATGCGTTTTCATTGTTGAAAGAATTGCCTCCTGCAAAGTTTACAGAAAGTGTGGATGTGAGTATTAACCTTGGTGTTGATGCGAAAAAATCAGATCAGGCGGTTCGTGGTTCAACGGTTTTACCAAACGGAACAGGGAAGACTGTTCGTGTCGCTGTTTTTACTCAAGGTGATAATGTTGAGGCAGCTAAAGCTGCAGGTGCTGATATTGTCGGTATGGATGATTTAGCTGAGGAAGTTAAAAAAGGCAATATGGATTTTGATGTTGTTATAGCTAGTCCGGATGCAATGCGTGTGGTTGGTCAGCTTGGTCAAGTTCTGGGTCCTCGGGGTTTAATGCCAAACCCAAAAGTTGGAACGGTTAGTGCTGATGTTGCTACTGCTGTAACTAACGCTAAAGGCGGGCAAGTGCGTTATAGAACTGATAAGGCCGGAATTATCCAATGTCGTATTGGTAACTTAGATTTTGATGCTAATGCATTGGTTGAAAATTTGAATGCATTGGTTGCTGATTTGGTTAAAGCGAAGCCTGCTTCTGCCAAAGGTGTTTATCTAAAGAAGATTTCAGTATCTAGTACTATGGGTGCTGGTCTAAGTGTGGATACTGCATCAGTTAAACATTAGTGGGTTTTAATTAAAGAATTTGCACGTTTTTTGTGCATTGGTTTTTATGTGTTGAATGTAAAAACTAATTGATAGATATACCTGGTTGTATGTCGTCAAAGACCGTAGGTGTGTTGGATGGTTTATTTGTCTGATGCTTAATTTCCTGCGTAGATGGCGTAACCTGAATCAGTTGGTTCGGGGCACGTCGTTTGGGATGTTCTTGATGCTAAGAATGTTTTGATTAAACGGTGGTTTTGCTGCCGAACAAAGAGGTAGATGTTGTGGCATTAACTTTAACAGAGAAAAAGAAGATCGTCTCTGAGGTTGCTGCAGTAGCTACAGAAGCTCATTCCGCGGTTGCTGCAGAGTATCACGGATTAAGCGTAGGTGAGATGACTGAATTGCGTGTAAAAGCGCGAGAAGGTGGTGTTTATTTACGTGTAGTAAAAAATAATTTGGCGAAACTTGCCCTTGCTGATACTGAATTTTCATGTATGAGCGATGGTTTTGTTGGTCCGTTGGTGTTGGCGTTTTCGCAAGAAGACCCTGGTGCTGCGGCTCGCGTCTTAAAGGATTTTGCTAAAGAGCATGACAAGTTAGAAGTGAAGATGCTTTCTGTTGGTGGGCAACTTCTTGCTGCTTCTGAAATTGATCGTTTGGCTAAGTTGCCTACTCGTGATCAAGCTCTGGCTATTTTGGCTGGAACATTGAGGGCGCCGGTAGAGAAATTAGCTCGTACTATTAATGAAGTACCAGGAAAACTTGTGCGTACTGTTGCTGCTGTAAAGGACTCAAAGCCGGCTTAATGCTTGGTTGAGATAATTTGATTTTTTATTTATTTATATGGTCGCAATTTGCGACAACTGATTTAGGTTTAGGAGAAAAAAATGGCTGTTTCTAAAGATGATATTCTAGAAGCGATATCAAATATGAGTGTAATGGAGGTCGTGGAACTGATCTCTGATATGGAAGAAAAATTCGGTGTTTCTGCAGCTGCTGCTGTGGCTGCTGCACCTGCTGCTGGCGGTGATGCTGGTGGAGCTGCTGCTGCTGAACAAACTGAGTTTGACGTAGTAATGACTAGTTTTGGTGATAACAAAATTGCAGCAATTAAAGCTGTTCGTGGAATCACTGGTCTTGGTCTTAAAGAAGCAAAAGACATGGTAGAAGGCGCGCCTGCTACAGTTAAAGAAGGCGCTTCGAAAGATGAAGCAGAAGATGTTAAAAAGCAACTTGAAGAAGCTGGTGCTTCAGTAGAGTTGAAATAATTATTTTTCATCTTGGAGAAGTTTTAGAGCTTCTCAATAAAACAATAGGCTGACAGTGGTTATTCACTGTCGGCCTTTTGTCGCTTAATCATTCGTGTTGTTTTGGTTGGGTGGTTTTGTCCGTATGTTGGACTAAGAATTTATTTGAGATGGTGTGTTTTTGCCATCTTAGAGTTATGTAATGCAGGCGTTGTTAGGCGTTTGTAGTATTTAAACTGAACTGGTTTCAGAAGAGGAATTAAGATGGCTCTGACTTTTACTGAGAAAAAACGTATCCGTAAGGATTTTGGTAAACGCCCACAGGTACTAGATATACCTTACTTGTTAGCAATTCAACTAGAGTCATATCGTCAGTATTTGCAGACCGATATTGCAAAAGATGATCGCAAAGATGCTGGTTTACATGGAGCTTTTACTTCTGTATTTCCAATAGTGAGCTATTCCGGTTTCGTAGTACTTGAATATGTTGATTATAACCTTGCAGAGCCAGTATTTGATGTGCGTGAGTGTCAACAACGTGGCTTAACTTATGCGACCTCTCTTCGTGCAACTTTGCGTTTGGTTATTTACGATAAAGATGCTCCTAAAAAGACTAAAGTAGTCAAAGATATTAAAGAGCAAGATGTCTATCTGGGTGAAATGCCTTTAATGACTGAGAAGGGTACATTTGTTATTAATGGTACTGAGAGAGTTATCGTTTCTCAGTTGCATCGTTCTCCTGGTGTTTTCTTTGATCACGATAAGGGTAAAACTAATACAGCAAGAAAATTATTACACAATGCTCGTGTAATTCCTTATCGTGGTTCTTGGTTAGACTTTGAGTTTGACCCTAAAGATTCGGTATTCGTTAGAATTGATAGGCGTCGTAAACTTCCTGCGACTATTCTGCTTCGTGCTCTAGGTATGGAGACTGAAGGAATTTTAGAATGCTTCTATGAAAAGTTGGAAGTAACTTTGCAAAAAACAAAAATTCATTTGGCTATTGATCCTGTTAGATTAAGGGGTGAGTTAGCATCTTTCGATATTGTTGTGAAAGGTGAAAAAATTGTTGAGTCTGGTCGCCGTATTACTGCCAAGCATATTCGTGCTCTGGAGAAAGCTAAAGTCAAAAAATTAGAAGTCCCTGATGACTATATGTTCGGTAAAATGATTGCTCATAATATCATTGATGAGTCCACTGGCGAGTTTATAGCCGAGGCTAATAGTGAATTGACTGAAGAACTCATTGAGAGTCTTCGTGAAAATGATATAAAGAAATTTGATGTTATTTATACAAATGAATTGGATCGTGGTCCGTTTATTTCAAATACTTTAAAAGTAGACTCTACACAGACACAACTTGAAGCAATGATAGAAATTTATCGTATGATGCGTCCAGGTGAGCCACCTACTAAAGAAGCTGCTGAAAATCTATTCCATAATTTGTTCTTTTCGGAAGATAGGTATGATCTGTCCGCAGTAGGAAGGATGAAATTCAATCGTAGACTTGAATATGACGTTGAGAAGGGTCCTTCAATTTTATTTGATTTAGGGTATTTATCTGGTAGATCTGATGCGGCATCAAAGGCATTAGTTGAAGAATATGGTTCTCAATATGAAGAACTTAAATCCTCGGGTAAGACTGATTCTGATATTGTTAATGTACTTAAAACATTAATTGACATTCGTGATGGCTTTGGTGTGATTGATGATATAGATCATCTAGGAAATCGTCGTATTCGAAGTGTTGGTGAAATGGCAGAGAATGCATTCAGGATCGGCTTAGTTCGTGTTGAGCGTGCAGTTAAAGAGCGTTTAACTGTTGCTGAAAGTGAGGGCTTGATGCCTCAAGATATGGTGAATGCGAAGCCTGTTTCTGCTGCGGTAAAAGAATTCTTTGGTTCAAGTCAGTTATCTCAGTTTATGGATCAAAATAATCCATTATCTGAAATCACGCATAAAAGACGTATATCAGCTTTAGGTCCTGGAGGATTGACGCGTGAGCGCGCAGGATTTGAAGTGCGTGATGTTCATCCTACTCACTACGGTAGAGTATGTCCTATTGAGACTCCTGAAGGGCCAAACATTGGTTTGATTAATTCTCTTGCAGTGTTTGCTAAAACTAATGACTATGGGTTTTTAGAGACTCCATACCGTAAAGTGAGCAAAGGAAAAGTTTTGGATGAGATTGATTATTTGTCTGCTATCGAGGAATCTAGATTTGTAATTGCTCAGGCTAACTCAGTTTTAGACAAAAAAGGTAAATTTACCAAGGAGATGATTTCATGTCGTTTCCAAAATGAATTTACTATGTCTTCACCTGAAGATATTCAGTATATGGATGTATCTCCAAAACAAATTGTTTCAGTAGCGGCATCATTAATTCCATTTTTAGAGCATGATGATGCTAATCGTGCTTTGATGGGTTCAAATATGCAGCGTCAAGCTGTTCCATGTTTGAAAGCAGAGACTCCTGTGAGTGGTACTGGTATGGAGCGTGTAGTCGCGGTCGACTCTGGTACAACAGTAGTTGCAAAGCGTGGTGGTGAAATCATTGGTGTAGATGCTGCAAGAATCGTTATACGTGTAAACGATGATGAAGCAGAAGAGGGTGGTGTAGATATTTATAACTTAATTAAATACACTCGCTCAAACCAAAATACTTGTGTTAATCAAAAACCTATCGTTAAAGCTGGAGATCAGATCGCGCGCGGTGATGTGTTGGCAGATGGATCTTCAACAGATCTTGGAGAATTGGCGCTCGGTCAGAATATCAAGATCGCTTTCATGCCTTGGAATGGTTATAACTTCGAGGATTCGATTCTTGTTTCTGAAAGAGTGGTAGAGGAAGATCGCTTCACCTCTATTCATATTGAAGAAGTTACCTGTCTAGCTCGTGATACAAAACTAGGTGCTGAAGAGATAACAGCAGATATTCCGAATGTTAGTGAACATTTATTATCAAAATTAGATGAGTCTGGAATTGTTCACGTTGGTGCAGAAGTTAAGCCTGGCGATATTTTGGTGGGTAAAGTAACCCCTAAAGGTGAGACTCAACTAACTCCAGAAGAGAAATTGTTGCGTGCTATTTTCGGTGAAAAAGCATCTGATGTTAAAGATACTTCCTCTCGTGTTAAGTCAAGTATGTTTGGTACTGTTATCGATGTGCGTGTCTTTACGCGTGATGGTGTTGAAAAGGATGCCCGCGCAATTTCTTTGGAAGAAGAAGCGCTTTCAAAAGTGCGTAATGATTTGCGTGATGAATTACTTGTATTTGAAGAAGATATATTTTCTCGAGTAGAAAAACTTGTTTTGAATAAAGTAGTAGAAGGTGGTCCCTCTGGAATTAAAGCGGGAGCAAAGGTTACAAAAGCTTATTTAGCAGATTTAGATCAAAAAGATTGGTTTGCATTGCGCATGAAGAATGAAGATGCTAACTCACAGTTAGAGAAGCTGGCAACTTTACTTGATGAACAAAAGAAGCGTTATGAGGCGCGTTTACAAAAGCAAAAAGACAAAATCACTGCTGGAGATGATTTGGCGCCTGGAGTGTTAAAGGTTGTTAAAGTATATGTGGCTGTAAGAAGACGCATGCAACCTGGCGATAAAATGGCTGGACGACATGGTAACAAGGGTGTTGTTTCGCGCATTGTGCCTGTTGAAGATATGCCGTATGACGAAAATGGTGAGCCAGTAGATATTGCTTTGAATCCACTAGGTGTTCCTTCCCGAATGAATGTCGGTCAGGTTCTTGAAATGCATCTAGGTTGGGCTGCAAAAGGACTTGGTGAAAAGATTGGTAAGATGGTTGATGCTCAAGCTAAAGTGAGTGAGCTAAGAAAATTCCTTACTGAGATTTATAGTACTGATGGAAATCCTGAACAGGGCGATATTAGTGAAATGAGTGATGAAGAAGTCATTGAAATGGCTGGTAATCTTCGTCGTGGAGTGCCAATGGCCACTCAAGTGTTTGATGGGGCTGCAGAAACTGAGATTAAGAAAATGCTCAAACTTGCGGATCTTCCTGAATCAGGTCAAACAACTTTGTACGATGGGCGCACGGGTAAGGCATTCGAAAGAAAAATTACTGTTGGTTACATGCATATGTTAAAGCTGAATCACTTAGTTGATGACAAGATGCATGCGCGTTCTACTGGACCATACAGTTTGGTTACGCAACAGCCGCTGGGTGGTAAAGCAATGTTTGGTGGTCAAAGATTCGGTGAAATGGAGGTTTGGGCGCTAGAAGCATACGGTGCTGCTTATACGCTTCAAGAAGTTCTTACTGTTAAGTCTGATGATGTTCAAGGTAGAAACAGGATGTATAAAAACATTGTCGATGGAAATCTTCATATGGAAGCTGGAATGCCAGAATCCTTCAATGTATTGATGAAAGAGATTCGTTCTCTTGCTCTCAATATTGAACTTGAAAAAGATAGTTAATAGGTGACGTTATTATGATGAATAAAGGTATGGGAGACTTGCTGAATATATTTAAACAGCAAGCAGATACAGAAGAGTTCGATGCAATACGCATTGGTTTAGCATCACCTGAAGTAATTCGTTCTTGGTCTTATGGTGAAGTTAAAAAACCAGAAACGATTAACTATAGAACATTCAAGCCTGAAAGAGATGGCTTGTTCTGTGCAAAAATATTCGGTCCTGTTAAAGATTATGAGTGTCTTTGTGGTAAATATAAGCGTTTGAAGCATCGTGGTGTTGTTTGTGAGAAGTGTGGTGTTGAAGTAACAAATACTAAAGTACGTCGTGATCGTATGGGTCATATTGATCTTGCATGCCCTGTTGCTCACATTTGGTTCTTAAAATCATTGCCTTCGAGAATTGGCTTATTCTTGGATATGACCTTGCGTGATATCGAGCGAGTTCTTTATTTTGAAGCATTTGTTGTGGTTGAGCCAGGGATGACTACTCTTGAAAGAGGTCAGTTATTAAGCGATGAAGCGTACCTAGATGCCGTAGAAGAGTTTGGTGATGAATTTGATGCAGGTATGGGTGCAGAAGCTGTTCTTAAAATGCTACAAACTGTCGATATCAAAGATGCTATTGAAGATCTAAATGAACAAGCCGATTCAACTAAATCAGAAACAAAGCTAAAGCGTATTAGTAAGCGTATGAAGCTTATGGAATCATTCTTAGGTTCTGGTAATAAACCAGATTGGATGATTATGACTATTTTACCTGTTCTACCACCTGATCTGCGTCCTTTGGTGCCATTAGAAGGTGGTCGTTTTGCAACTTCTGATCTTAATGATTTATATCGTCGTGTAATCAATCGTAACAATCGTCTGAGACGTTTATTAGATTTAAATGCACCAGATATCATAGTTAGAAACGAAAAGCGTATGCTTCAAGAGTCTGTTGATGCATTGCTTGATAACGGTCGTCGTGGTCGTGCAATTACTGGGTCAAATCGTCGTCAGTTAAAATCATTGGCTGATATGATCAAGGGTAAGCAAGGTCGCTTCCGTCAAAACTTACTTGGTAAGCGTGTTGACTATTCTGGTCGCTCTGTAATCGTTGTTGGGCCATCACTAAGACTTCATCAATGTGGTCTTCCAAAGAAAATGGCACTTGAATTATTTAAGCCATTTATTTTTGGTAAATTACAGCGTCGCGGTTTAGCTACAACTATTAAAGCTGCAAAAAAATTAGTTGAAAGAGAAACTCCAGAAGTTTGGGATATTTTGGCTGAAATAATTCGTCAACATCCTATTCTTTTGAATCGTGCTCCTACACTTCATAGATTGGGTATCCAGGCATTTGAGCCAGTGCTTATCGAAGGCAAAGCTATCCAGCTTCATCCGTTAGTATGTTCAGCATTTAATGCTGACTTCGATGGAGATCAAATGGCTGTTCATGTACCTTTGTCATTAGAAGCTCAAACAGAGGCTCGTGTGCTGATGATGGCAACAAATAACGTCCTATCACCAGCTAACGGCGAGCCAATAATTGTGCCGTCGCAAGATATTGTTTTGGGTCTTTATTACATGACTCGTGAGAGTATTAATGTAAAAGGCGAAGGAATGATCTTCTCTGATGCGAAAGAGGCTAAGCGAGCCTATGAAACTGATCAGGTCTCACTTCATGCAAAAGTACATGTGCGTATAACTGATAGTGAATAC
>CALJIH010000135.1 GCA_937974135.1 uncultured Cocleimonas sp.
AGTGATTTGTTCAGTAAAAAAGTTAGCGGTAGAACGCCACTGTCTAACTCCTAAATAAATCAAATAAGCTGCACCAATAATTTTAACGATCAGAAAAAGATAAGTAGATGTTTTAAGTATTGCACCTAAACCAAAAATAGCAGCTGTCGATAGAATAAATAGTCCAGTGATATTACCAAGAGTTGAAAGTAAGACTTTTCCCATACCAAATCGTACGCTATTTGAAATGGCGAGTAATATCGCAGGCCCCGGACTTACAACAGCGGCAGTACCAACAGCAATAAACAGTAGCCAAGTTGTAATTTCCATAAAAAAGCCTCAACACTTGATGTGTGAGGCTAAATTTTAAGATAGTTAGTATTTGCTTGTCGACAAATACTACGACAAATATTACAGCTTAATCACGATTAAGATTTAACAACAAGTACATTGCATTTAGCTCTGTCTGTTACTGATTGTGTTGTCGATCCCATTAGACGCTGTCCTTCTCGTGAATGCTTACGCCTACAACCGAGAATGGTTAAATCAGGATTTAACTCGTCAACAGCTGCTAAGATAGAATTTGCACGCTTACTACCTCTAATCACTGCTATTTTTACATCACCATTAAAATGCGCAGATGCCAAACTTGATAGCTTTTCGTGCATCTCTGATTTTATTTTATCCTGTGCATCGTCTGGAAAAAAACTAGCAACTAGTGGCGATCCATAATCTGATAAAACCGTAATTAACTGAATTTTAGCATCATATTTCGACGCCATATCATTCGCGGTTTTGCATACTTTTTCAGTAATCGCTTTAGTGGATAAATCTACTGCTACAAGTATTTTATTATTCATCTTTAATCACCAATTGTCCCTCTCTTCTAATTCGTCCTTTTTGAGACATCCAGATAAGCGCAAGTAAACCAGCAGCTAATAGATAGAACCATTGTTTAGCAGGACGATCATTTTCTATTTGAACACTGGCAATTTCCCAATCAAAATCGAGTTTTTGCTTTTCTGCAACACCGCCAAACACGAGATTATCGATAATGAGCTTACCTTCTTCTTCTCGAAGTTCTAGACCTGCAGCATCTCTTAAGCGGTCTTCACCTTTGCCTTGTTTACCGACAGGTAACATAACGACTTTATCTACATCTTTGCCTTCAAGCGTCTCACCTTTTACTTGCACTCTAATCTGCGCATTCTCAGGCAACTTTTCAGCAACGTCATAAATTTGAGCCGCTTTAATTTCTTGCAATGGCGGATAAATTCTATCCATAAAGAAGCCAGGTCTAAATAATAAGAAGGTAATGCCGACAAGTAATATCGTTTCCCATAATTTATTTTTGGTTAAGAACCAGCCTTGTGTGGCGGCCGCAAACAACAGCATTGCAATGGTTGCGGATATCACCACTATTGCTAAATGTCCTGGCCCTGTAATACCAATCATTAGCAGTTCGGTATTAAATATAAACATGAATGGCAAAATGCCTGTTCGGATATCATACATAAAACCTTGGATACCGGTCTTTATCGGATCACCACCTGATATCGCCGCCGCCGCATAGGCGGCCAGTCCAACGGGCGGGGTATCATCCGCCAAAATACCAAAGTAGAACACAAATAGATGCACTGCTATTAATGGCACGATAAGACCTGATTGCGCACCCAGAGTAACAATAACTGGCGCCATTAATGAGGACACAACGATATAGTTTGCCGTTGTCGGTAAACCCATACCGAGTAGCAAACTAATACCTGCTGTTAACATCAACATCACTATTAAGTTACCGCCAGAGATAAACTCAACCACTTCAGCCAAGATCAAACCAACACCAGTAAGTGTTACAGCACCGATAATTAAACCAGCCGCTGCGGTCGCAATACCAATACCGATCATATTGCGAGAACCAGCTACCATGCCTTCTTTAAAATCAACCCATCCTTCGCCCCAATACTGAGCAGGATTATTTTCACCACGCATCATTCCTTTAAGGTACTTATGCGTTAGCAGAACAAATATCATTGCCAAAGAAGCCCAGAAAGCGGCTAGTGCAGGAGATAGTCTTTCTACAGTAAGTGTCCAGATTAGAACAATTACAGGAAGTAAGAAATACAAGCCTGACTTAACAATTGGTCCTGCTTCTGGTAGTTCGTTGATTTGATCACTACGACCTAGATCAGGATATTTAACCGCAATTTTTAAAAGGAAGAAATACGCCACCATGAAGATTGCGCCTGCAATCCAAGGAGTTGCTGAACCAGCTACACCTTTTAACCAGCCTAATCCGTAATACATAGCTAATGATAAAGCCATGATTCCAATGACCACTGTCATAAAGGTAAATAAGCTTTGAATAAAGGTTTTCTTAACTTTGCGCTCAAGACCCACTAAACCTGCTTTACATGCTTCTAAATGAACGATGTAGACCAAAGCAATGTAAGCGATGATTGCTGGCAAAAATGCATGTTTGATAACTTCAATATATGAAATACCCACAAACTCTATCATCAAGAAAGCTGCAGCACCCATAACTGGAGGAGTTAGCTGACCATTTGTCGATGAAGCAACCTCTACCGCACCTGCTTTTTCAGAAGAAAAACCAACGCGTTTCATAAGTGGAATAGTGAATGTACCTGTAGTTACAACATTAGCTATCGACGAACCTGAAACCAGACCTGTCAAAGCAGAAGACACAACCGCTGCCTTCGCAGGACCACCTTTTAAATGACCTAACAAAGTAAAAGCAACCCAGATAAAGTAATTACCCGCACCTGCTCTTTCTAATAAGGAACCAAACAATACAAATAGGAATACCATGCTGGTAGATACACCCAGTGCAATACCGAAAACACCTTCTTGGGTAATCCATAAATGACTCATCGCTCTGGAGAAAGATGCACCTTTCCAAGAAATAACATCTGGGGCTAAATGCCCAAAGAATATATAACCCAGGAACACCATCGCTATTATCATCAACGGCGGTCCTAAAGCTCTACGTGCCGCTTCTAAAACCAAGATAATACCAATACCTGAAACAGCTAAATCTAACGTTGTAGGTAAACCTGCTCGATCGGCTAGTTCTCTTGCAAACATCCACAAATAAAGTGATACGATCACAGCAAGAATACCCATTATCCAATCTTGGATGGGTATACGATCGCGTGGTGATGATTTTAATGCTGGATAAGCCAGAAACCCTAAGAACATGGCAAACGCTAAATGAATAGAGCGTGTTGCTGTATTGTTCATTACTGGAATGATATCCGCGAACATATACATAAACGGTGAAGCAATCCAAAGCTGGAATACTGCCCATGCAAAAGCGGTCCAAAACATGAACTTACCGACTCCACCGACGGGATTACGAGCACCTGTATCGGTCTCGGCAATCATCTCCTCTAGTTTAGCTTCGTCTATTTCAAATTCATCGACTTTAGTATCAGCCATAACAACATTTCCTTATTGATTCTATTTCGTTAGATGATTATTTATTTTATATTTTTCTTGTTATTTTCTTTGGAGGATAAATTTTGTAGAAAGAAAATAACAAGAGAAACACATTCTTATATTAATTTTTCGCCTTAGAAATTATCTAAGGCGAAAAAAAGCGAGGTAAAAACCTCGCTTTATGCTGATAGATTAGTCCATCAAACCTGCTTCTTTGTAGTACTTAGCCGCACCAGCGTGTAGTGGCGCTGAAAGTGAAGCAGAAACCATTTCTGTTTTCTTTAGGTTTTTGAATGCAGGGTGTAACTTTCTGAAATCATCGAAGTTCTCAAATACAGCTTTTACAACTTCATAAATTACATCTTCACCAACATCACTTGACGTAACGAATGTTGCACCCACACCCATAGTTTTTGCTGCAGTTGGATTACCTGTGTACATATCAGCAGGCACTGATGCATAACGATAGAATGAGTTATCATCAACTAATTTTTTAACCGCTGGGCCATGGATATTAGCAATTTTCGCATCACAAGTAGTTGTAGTTTCTTTGATCAAACCAGCTGGGTGACCTACTAGAATAAAGTATGCATCAATCTTGTTATCACAAAGTGCTTGTCCCATTTCAGAAGATTTAAGCTCTGCTGCTAATTTAAGATCAGAACGCTTTTGTCCGTATGCTTCAGCGATTACATCGTAAGTCGCAACCGTACCAGAACCAGGCTGACCAACATTAACGCGCTTACCTTTAAGGTCTGCGAATTCTTTGATCCCAGAATCAGCACGAACAACGAGTGTCGCTGGCTCAGCATGAACTGAGAAAACCGCACGTAATTTTTCAAATGGACCTGCGTCTTTAAACTTAGAAGTACCTTTCATTGCATGGTACTGCCAGTCAGACTGCGCAACACCCATTTCTAATTCACCTTGACGAATCGCATTGATGTTAAAAACAGAACCACCTGTAGATTCAACAGAACAACGAATACCTGTCTTCTTACGGTTCTTGTTTACTAAACGACAAATCGCGCCGCCTGTAGGGTAGTAAACACCTGTAACACCACCAGTTCCAATTGAAACGAATTGTTTTTCCATTGCCATAGTAGAAGTAGACAACGTTGCACCTAAAAGTAATCCTGCAGTAGCAAGTGCTGTTGTTATTTGTTTTTTCATAATATTTTCTTTCTCCAATCAATGTGTAAAGGTTAAAAAAGTTTTTTATAATGGTTTATAAAAAACTTGAAGGTCTAAGAGTTTTTCTCATCCTTATATATATATAGGAGAACAAATCACCTTCTGCACAATTAATTGACTATATTCGAAAGTTATTCGTTGTATTTTTTAATAGTAATAACAATATGTATTTAAAACGAATTTTTTTTAGCTAAATCATTAATTATTA
>CALJIH010000136.1 GCA_937974135.1 uncultured Cocleimonas sp.
GGTTACAATGAGGAGAAATGGCATTGGTCATATACACCATTATCACGCTTGATGTTACGAGATGCCCAAGGCTTATTAACCGATGAAAAAATTACTGGCTTTCCGGGTAGTGAACACGCTGAAAGTTTATCCATCGTGAAAAACTATATTTTTGGTGTGCATCCCTGCTGTCGCTAATTAACGATTCAGTTATACTCCTTTGTTTGTCGCAAAACCTTAAACTTGATGTATAAATTCTTTCGTAATTTCTTATTTCTCTTACCTGCAGAAGCCTCTCATGACTTAGCTTTATTTGCGCTTGCTGTAGCAAATAAAACTGGTTTATTAAAGTTTTTCCAAGAGGATATACCACAGACTTCTGTAACGGTAATGGGCATAGAATTTCCCAATAAAATCGGGCTTGCTGCGGGTTTAGATAAGAATGGAAAACACATCAAAGCTTTATCATACTTCGGTTTTGGATTTATTGAAGTGGGAACGGTGACTCCTTTAGCACAACCTGGAAACGCAAAACCTCGTTTATTTAGATTACCCAAAGCAAACGCGATCATTAACCGAATGGGCTTTAACAATCATGGTATTGATCAACTCATCCAAAACGTAAACCTCGCCAAAGATGCAGGGTATAAAGGCGTGATTGGTATCAATATTGGTAAGAACTTAAACACTAACGTTGAAAATGCAGTAGATGATTATTTGATTGGTTTACGCCAAGCGTATTTTTATGCCGATTATATTACCGTCAATATTTCATCACCGAACACACCAGGTTTGCGCAGTTTACAAAACAGCGACGAGTTAGATAATTTATTAAGCGCTATCAAAGCTGAACAGATGTCATTATCTTTGGAATTTAAAAAATATGTACCAATCGCGGTTAAAGTAGCGCCTGATTTAACAAATGATGAAATTAAAGATATGGCTGAAACAATTCTAGCTAATAATATGGATGCATTGATCGCAACCAATACCACATTAGCAAGAGAAGCAGTCGAAGCATTACCACATGGTGATGAAGCAGGTGGTTTAAGTGGTGAGCCTGTAAAAGAAATATCTACTCAAGTGATTGCAGAATTCCACAAGCATCTCAAGAACCAGGTTCCCATCATTGGCGTTGGTGGAATTGCATCAGCCTCAGATGCACAAGCAAAATTAGAAGCGGGTGCTGCATTGGTCCAAGTATACTCAGGACTCATTTATGAAGGTCCTGGTTTGATAAAACGGTTACTCAAAGGAATTAAATAATTCCTATTTTTACGCCAAAACGCTTTAAAAGTAGGGGGGTGTCTTTTTAACTTCTTTTTAAACGTTTTAAGAATGCTTCACGAAACACCAATAGCATTTCATACTGTTTATCATCTAAAACTGCTTCGATTTTAGCCCTTGCTGCACCACTGGCCTTGACCATTTGTTCAACCCGTTTGGCGTTCACATCCGCAAGAATTTCAATTTCTGAGACATAATTTGCTTTACGTGAATCTAACGTTTGTAATTGTTGATTAAAACTCAATACTTCTTCTCGCATAGGCTGCATCACAACTTCTTTCTCGGTGATTAATTCATTAATTTTGGTTAACTGTTCATCACTTAAATTGAGTTCATCCATTTGCGCGGGGGATAAGCGAAATTGTCGAAGTAATAAACGTGAATATTGTTTCGCAGGTTTACCGCTGTGTTGGCGCTCATAGTGCTTTCTATAGGCTTCTGGTATTGCAACTTTATCGCTGAAAATATACTCTGCGATTTTTGTGACATCATCTTCAGCGACTGGGATTTTAGGCATCAGATTAAAATGCCGAATAGCTCCCTTCATCAAACTTCGCTCTTCTTCTGGGTTGGCTACCCATGCATTGATAGCATCAACAAAAGTTAATTCCTCATCATGTACTGCCATATAATGATTTTTTACTGCAAATATCGGAGGAGCAATACGTCGCTGACCTTGAGCTGTAGCACCATGGCAAGCTCCACAATGTTGTTGATAGAGTTTCTCACCATCTTCTTCGGCAAACGCTGTTACCGAAATTAAATTGAATAAACTAATAAAGGCAATAACTTGTATTTTCATGATTACACCTATGTTTAGAATGATATATCAAGTTATAGCTTAAAATATAACATCTGACTAGATAACCATTAGTGTAGGGTGCTTATCTTTACTAAAATTCTTACCTGATTCAAATTAGCTACAAAAGTAGGGGGGTGTCTTTTAAGTTGACATAGTATCTAGTAAAGCTTCAACTTCTTCTTCACTGTGAAAACATTCATTCATTAACTCTATAAAGCGTTGAGCAGGTGTGGATAGGAATTTACCTTTACGAGTAACAATGCCATAACTACGTTTAGGAAAGTACTTATCCAAAGATAATACGGTTAATTCATCTCTATCACGTTCTGTTAAACAAACATCAGTAACAATAGAAATACCAAGACCAATCTTCACATATTCTTTGATGACTTCCCATCCGCCTGCTTCTAAAGTCACTTTATAGTTAGTATTGTGCTGTGCAAAAACCATTTTAACGATGCGCCAGGTACTTAAATGACGCGGTGGTAAAATTAATCCATAAGGGCTAATTTCATTTAAACCACTGATTTGTTTTAGCTGTGCTAACGGGTGATTTTTTGGCGCAATCAGAACAGGGTTATAAGAAACCACTGGCTTATATTCAATATCATCGGGTATTTCTAACATTGAACCAATGGCAATATCGATATCGTTATTACGTAACATCTCTAAACCAGATCTTCCTGTTTCATTTGCGAGACGTAGCTTGATACCAGGATACTGAGCGGTAAAACGTTTTACAGGTTCTGGTAATACGTACAAAATTGTGGACTCACCAGCGGCTATTGAAAGCTCACCGGTGCTTAAATTACCACAATGTGCGCTGAATGTTTCATGCAAATGATCAACATTCTGCACTAAAGGTTCAGCCAGCTCATACAAAATCTTACCTTCAACGGTAAGCATAATTTGCGGACCATTTCTTTCGAATAAAGAAACTTCCATTTCTCTTTCAAGTGCTTGAATTTGAAGGGATACTGTTGGTTGACTAGCGAATAGTTTTTCTGCTGCTTTGGTGACACTACCGTGTTTAGCTACTTGACAAAAAGCTCTTAATTTTTTTAAACGGTTTTGTTTATAATAAATTGTGGTCACATCAAAATCCTTCAACTGGCTCTATGGTAATGTGAATATTAAACAACATTATCATTAATATGTCTAATTATTAATGATCATAAGCATAACCTTATTGAATTATTATTCATTTAAATGCTACTAAACAAGTCAGTTTTAATTCAATATTTTTTAGGCTTAATCTGTTGAAAGTTATTTATTATTAAGCCACATGCTGTATCCTTACCACCTTCAAAATTAGGCCACTAATTGTGACTAAATCTTTTAACGTTGAGTTTGATTTGTAACATGGTTGAAAGCTCTAATCGAACTGTATTTTTTGTATCTGAAAGTACAGGTATCACTGCAGAAACAATGGGTCATAGCTTATTGTCTCAATTCCCGCATTTGGATTTTACGTATTTAAATCGTCCCTACGTAAACACCCTATATAAAGCTAAAGAATTAGTTAAAGAAATCTCACAAGTGAGTAAACAACAGGGCTTTAAACCTCTTGTATTTGCCACCATGCCGGAGTTAGACGTAAATAGCATTTTAGAAAACGCTGACTGTCACTATTACGAAATATTCGAAAACTTTATTGATAAAATAGGGCACGATTTACATACCACTCCAACCAGAGAGTCGGGATTAAGTCATGGTTTAGTCAATGAAAAAACCTACGATGCACGTATTGATGCACTGAATTTCACCTTAAAACATGACGATGCAATGTCTCTTAAAACACTGGGTGAAGCGGATGTCATTATTGTTGGTGTTTCTCGATCTGGAAAAACCCCCACTTCACTCTATCTTGCGTTGAAGTATGGTGTAAAAGCAGCAAACTACCCAATTACCGACAGCGATTTTGATAAGCATGCATTACCAGAGGTGCTGTTAGATAACAGAGATAAACTATTTGCAACCACGATTGAAGCTAAAAGGCTGCGTGAAATACGTGAAAAACGACGTCCTGCGAGTGAATATGCAGCCCTTAATAATTGTATAAGTGAAATTAAAAAAGCGCATCAGCTCTATGATAAATATGATTTACACCCAATGGATGTAACGCATCAGTCGATTGAAGAGTTATCCGCACAAATCGTAAGAAAACTAAAAGAAGAAGACTCTATTACCATCAAACCCTCAAAGGATTTATAAGAATGAATACCGACAATGTGATCTGGCTTGATCAACTTGGCATTAATGATATTGATAGCGTAGGCGGAAAGAATGCCTCCTTGGGAGAGATGATCCAAAATCTCGGTAACCTAGGAGTTAATGTTCCCGGTGGATTTGCAACAACTTCGGATGCTTATCGTGGTTTTTTAGCGCATGAAAACTTAGGTGAGCGTATTAATGCGTTGCTTGATGTCTTAGATGTTGATGATTTAGACGCTTTAGCCAAAACAGGCAAACAAATACGTGATTGGTTAATGAATGTTCCGCTACAGGAAGATTTAGAAAATGATATCAATATCGCTTATGCAAAATTAGTTGAAGAATACGGCGAAGATGTGAGCTGGGCTGTTCGTTCTTCCGCAACCGCAGAAGACTTACCTGATGCATCATTTGCGGGACAACAAGAAACATTCTTGAACGTATCTGGTTTAGAAGATATCAAAGTAGCCATCCGCAAAGTATTTGCCTCGTTGTTTACAGACCGCGCAATATCGTATCGTGTACATCAAAATTTTGATCACGCAGGTGTTGCTTTGTCTGCTGGTATCCAAAAAATGGTACGTTCTGATATCGCAGCAAGTGGTGTTATGTTTACCCTCGATACGGAATCAGGATTTGATAAGGTTGTGTTTATCACGGGTAGCTATGGCTTGGGTGAAATGGTAGTACAGGGCGCTGTTAACCCTGATGAGTTTTATGCTTACAAACGTAACCTCACTGAAAAGAAGCCTGCAGTCTTAAGCCGCACTTTGGGCAGTAAAAAAATTCAAATGATTTATGATCAAGCTGGCGAAGAGCCAGTAAAGATCATAGATGTCGAAGCAGAAAAACAAACCAAATACTGTATTACTGATCTCCAAGTAGAAGAACTAGCACGCCAAGCGATGATCATCGAAAAGCATTACAAACGTCCGATGGATATCGAATGGGCTTTAGATGGAAACGATAATCAACTATACATCGTACAAGCTCGCCCAGAGACAGTACAAAGTCAGGCAACCAATGTTATCGAAAGATTCTCTTTAGATAAGAAATGTTGTGAAGGTGCAGAAGTACTGGCCGAAGGTCGCTCAATCGGCTCCAGAATTGGCTCAGGTGAAGCTAAAATTATCACTAGCTTGGATGATATGGATCGAATCCAGCCAGGTGATGTGCTAGTAACTGATATGACAGACCCTGATTGGGAGCCGATCATGAAACGCGCATCAGCAATTGTCACAAATCGTGGTGGGCGTACCTGCCATGCGGCTATCATTGCGCGCGAGTTAGGCGTACCAGCAGTGGTTGGTTGTGGCGATGCTACAGAGACTATTCCTGAAAATACGGGTATTACCGTTTCCTGTGCTGAAGGTGATACAGGTTTTGCTTACGAAGGATTACTAGACTTTGATGTGAATAAAACCGAAATCAGCACCATGCCTGATCTAGATCTTAAAGTCATGATGAACGTAGGAAATCCTGAACGCGCATTTGATTTTTGCCAACTACCCAATAAAGGTGTCGGTTTGGCACGTATGGAATTCATCATCAATAATATGATCGGTATTCATCCACAAGCGCTTTTAGACTATGAGCAATTGTCGGGTGAACTGAAAGTGATCATAGGCCCAAGAATTTCTGCTTACGACAGTCCGCGGGATTTCTTTATTGATAAAATTAAAGAAGGTGTGTCAACACTAGCTGCTGCTTATTATCCACAGCCGCTAATTTTAAGAATGTCGGATTTCAAGTCAAACGAATACGCCAATTTGATTGCTGGTACGGCATACGAACCCGATGAAGAAAATCCTATGATCGGATTCCGTGGTGCTTCTCGTTATCTAGATGAAAGTTTCAGTGCTTGTTTTGAAATGGAATGTGAAGCAATCAAATACGTAAGAAATGAGATGGGGCTAGATAATATTGAAGTCATGATCCCATTTGTTAGAACCCTAGATGAAGCCAAAGGCGTTACTGAATTACTCGCTAAAAACGGTTTAGCACGTGGTGATAACGGTTTACGTCACATCATGATGTGCGAGCTTCCATCTAATGCCGTGCTCGCAGAACAATTTCTCGAATATTTCGACGGATTCTCAATCGGTTCAAATGATATGACTCAACTAACACTTGGGCTAGATAGAGATTCGGGACTGGTTGCTGCGGGATTTGATGAAAGAAACCCAGCCGTTAAAGCGATGCTAAAAATGGCAATTGAAGCATGTAAGGCACAAGGTAAATACGTCGGAATCTGTGGGCAAGGGCCATCAGATCATCCTGATTTAGCTGAATGGTTAATGGAGCAGGGCATTGATAGTGTTTCATTGAATCCAGATACCGTTATTGATACCTGGAATATGCTTGCGACCAAATAGAATATTTATTAAAACTGCCTAGCCTTAACGAGCCAAGTATCAGCGTGACGATATAAGAGTAACGCGACAACTGCTCGAAGAGTGAGGTTGAAAACCGTATAAAAGTAGGGGGGTGTCTTTTTATTATAATAGACACCCC
>CALJIH010000137.1 GCA_937974135.1 uncultured Cocleimonas sp.
CGTATCAACAGCACCTACTAAAGGAATGGATAAATTAGAGACAATAATCGGGCCAGCTAGCGCCCAGATACTGCGGTGAGATATTTGTATTTTAGATTGGCTGTCCATGAAAAATTAAGTTGTAAATGATCAGTCCAATTAAAAAGCTGATTAGAGCAGAGTTATGTATGAATAAAAAGACACCCCCCTACTTTTAGCGAGCTTACCGTTTCGTTCTTTGAAACGGTTAACTCGATTATACTAAAGCTTAGGACTAACTCGTCTGCAAGACGATATTAGACCTTAGCGTAGTGTTATGGGATAAATTTTCAGTATTATGATCTATCAATTTATACTAGATACAAGTCTTTATATTTTAAGATAGAAGAAACAAAAAAAGACGAACTAAGTTCGGCTTTTTAAAAATATTGCACAAATAGTATTTAAGCAATCACTGCATTGGTCAAACCATCTAAAGCTTCTGTAACAACACCCAATACCGGCACATCAGCAACATCATAAATAGCGCCAAGGCCGTGTTGGTCGTGATAACTAATAAACACATCACCTGCATCATCGGCATACACCGCAACGCGTAACGGTAAATCTAAAGCTGCTGCTGAGTCTTTTTTCATAATCAGCGTACCACCTTTTGGATTACCGAAAATGAGTACTTCGGCATCGTTCATTTCCATATCAACGGTCGCTGCATTAGCAGTATGATTAACTCGAGCAAACACAGTCATTTCTTTTGACTTTACCAATGCTTCGAATTTATCCATTGTATCTTTAACACTGTGATTACTTTGTTTTTTTATCAGTGACATTCTTAACTATTCCTTTTATATATATGTTTCAGCAACTTATTTAATAACAGCTGAAGTCAGTTTATCCAATGCGCCTTCAACTTTATTTAATACTGGTACACCACCGAGTGTGTAATCAGCGGCTAAATCTTGTATGTTGCGGTAGCTAATCCATACCTTGCCATCATCATCTTTATAAACAGCGACTTTCATAGGCAAATCAAGAGCAGTTGCAGGATCTTTCTGCATGAGTACCGTTCCCGCTTTTGGGTTACCAAAAATTATGACTTCTGCATCGTTCATTTTCATATCAACACCGGCAGCATTCGCAGTGTGATCGACTCTAGCAAAAACACCTAGTCCTTTAGATTTTATTAGGGTTTCAAATTTATCCATGGTTTCTTTTACACTATGCGCACTGGATTTTTTTATAATTTCTGCAGATGCAATACTTGGAACTGCAAGCACTAAAACCATTAACATTTTTGTAAATTTATTTTTCATTTTATAATCTCCTTATTTAGCTACAACTAATAATAACGAATTTTGCTGTATATCAGATGCGCTAATTTCAAATTAGTTTCACTTTATTTAGCTTATTTATTAAGCATTCACTCTGATATTTTTTGAGTACCTATCTTGTCTTCCCATTGATTGATTATATTACAAAACAAATCAGCTGTTTTTTCCGTATCGTAAACGGCCGAATGCGCTTCATTGGCATCCCATGGGAAACCAGCTGCTTTAACTGATCTAGCGAGTACAGTTTGACGATAAGCCATCGCTGCAAGCGTAACTGTATCGAAAGTACTAAAAGGATGAAATGGATTACGTTTTTTATCGATACGCGCTACTGCAGCATTTAAAAAATTCAAATCAAATGCGGCATTGTGACCTACTAGAATGGCACGTTTACAATTATTCAATTTCATTTCTTTGCGAACGATAGAAAATAATTCGTCCAAACATTTCTTTTCATCAACAGCAATGGCTTGGCGAAAAGGTAGATTTGGATCAATCCCATTTACTTCTAAAGAAGCAGGTTCTAGATTTGCACCTTCAAAAGGATTGATATGCCAACCAAAGGTTTTGTGTGGTTGGAGCATTCCATCTGCGTTCATACGCAAGGTAACCGCCGCGACTTCTAACAAAGCATCAGTTTGTTGATTAAAACCACCGGTTTCCATATCTATAACTATCGGTAGAAATCCTCTAAATCGACCCCCTATAGGGTTATCTATCGCTGTTTCAATTTCTTCAGGTAATTCCTCAAAATCACTATTCTTATTATCTGTTAACAAGGGGTTATTTAATGGATTATCAGCATCCGATGTAATATTTTCACTCATAGTTGGAGCTTACAACAAGCGTTAATAAAATGACACTATCTGATGTTTATTTATTCTTTATCTGTAACATGCTGATTTATATATTGTTTATTTTTTAGTGAATTAATTGATATACAATGTTACACTTCGCATCAAATTAATTTAATCGAGAGAGATGATGAGCAACAATATTACTAATAACATCCCAATAAACAGACAACACGATGTCGACCCTCAGGAAACTCAAGATTGGACTGAATCTTTAGAAGCAATAATTGAAGCTGAAGGTATCGAACGTGCTCATTATATTATCGAAAAATTAATGCAGACTGCACGCCACAATGGGGCTAATTTACCTTATACATCTACCACAGCTTACATCAATACAATTCCAACGCACTTAGAAAAAGCGAATCCTGGGGATTTAAGTATCGAGAGCCGTATTCGCTGTTATATACGCTGGAATGCTGCGGCAATGGTTGTTAGAGCTAATCGCAAGTCATCAGAGTTGGGAGGTCACATTGCCTCGTTTGCATCTTCTGCAACTTTGTATGATGTGGGCTTTAATCATTTCTGGAAAGCCCCTACTCCAAATAACGGTGGTGATTTGATTTATTACCAAGGTCATATTACCCCAGGTATTTATGCACGTTCTTTCTTAGAAGGTCGTTTTGATGAAGAAACTTTAGATACATTCCGTCAAGAAGCTGATGGGCCTGGACTTTCATCCTACCCACATCCTTGGTTAATGCCTGATTATTGGCAGTTCCCGACAGTGTCGATGGGATTAGGACCGATTAAATCGATCTACCAAGCGCGTTTCATGAAGTACCTACAATTTAGAAACCTAGCAGAAACTAAAGATCGTCAAGTCTGGTGTTTTGTCGGTGATGGCGAGGTAGATGAACCTGAAACACTAGGTGCCATTTCACTCGCTGGCCGTGAAAATTTAGATAACCTAACTTGGGTGGTTAATTGTAATTTACAACGTTTAGATGGCCCCGTTCGTGGTAATGGCAAGATAGTCCAAGAATTAGAATCACAATTCCGAGGTGCTGGTTGGAATGTGATCAAAGTACTTTGGGGTTCTTATTGGGACAAATTACTCGCTAAAGACAAAGATGGTATTTTGAAAAAACGTATGCTCGAAGTGGTCGATGGAGAATTCCAAAACTATAAAGCTAAAGACGGCGCCTATGTACGTGAACACTTCTTCGGTGAATACCCTGAATTAGCAGCGATGGTTGAGAAAATGTCAGATGACGATATCTGGCGTTTGAACCGTGGCGGACATGATCCACATAAAGTTTACACCGCTTACGATGCGGCGGTTAATCACAAAGATCAACCAACGGTTATTCTTGCACATACAGTAAAAGGCTATGGTATGGGTGCTGCAGGTCAAGGGCAGAATCGTACGCACTCACAGAAGAAACTCAATGAAGATGAGATGATCGCTTTCAAAGATCGCTTCAATATTCCTCTGAGCGATGAAGATGCCGCGGCAGCTAAATACTACCGACCTGAAGAAGGCAGTCCTGAACAAGAATACATGCTAGCGCATCGTAAAGCTTTGGGTGGAACATTACCTGTACGTAAAAGCACTGCAGCACCTCTAGAAGTGCCTGATCTAAGTATTTTTCAAGCGATTTTAGATGGCTCTGGTGAACGTGAAATGTCGACTACCATGGCGTTTGTGCGTTTATTAACCATGCTAACTCGTGATAAGAAAATGGGTAAATATGTAGTTCCCATCGTGCCTGATG
>CALJIH010000138.1 GCA_937974135.1 uncultured Cocleimonas sp.
TCTGATTTGACATAGTACGTCCTCCTAATAATGGTACTAGTAACGCTATTGTTAACTGGCTTTAAAAGGTATAATTAAGGCGTTTAAACAACAGTTGTTATAACAAGTATATGTCAAATCAGCGAAAACGTAAAGCGAAAATAGGTACAAGCAGTATTGAGTCTGAAATTTTCAAATCTGCCACTAGCTTCAGTGATCAGACTTTGGCCCAAGTCAACGAGCTGTTAAGTATCTGGGGTATGACGCCACTTCAATACAATGCCTTGCGCGTAATTTATGTCGAAGACAAACAAGACACTGGAATCCCAAGTAAAGAAATTGGCTCACGACTCTATACCCGAGTCCCTGATGTAACACGACTACTCGACCGTATGGTTGATAAAGGTTGGATCACACGCGAACGTGATAAAATTAATAAACGCGTAGTGCGCTCCCGCTTAACAGATATTGGAATGGAACTTGTGGAATCTGCGCATGCGCCTTTGGCAGAATTAGAAACTAAACAACTAGATCATTTAAGTGATGATGAAAAAAATGCATTATCGACATTACTTAATAAAGCATTGAATAAAGCGCTCGATTAAACATAGATAAAACAATAAAAGGAAAACCACTAAAAAGTGGGGGGGTGTACTTCGACAAGCTCAGCATAAATATTTAGACATACTTCGACTATGCTTAGTACAGGTGCTCAACAGTACGGTTTTTAGGTGTATTCTTGTGAAATCAATATTCATATCGTTATTTTGAAGGCGTAATCATGTCAAAACTTAAACTAACTTATTTCGACTTTCACGGTGGTCGTGGAGAGCCCGCAAGACTTATTATGGCATTGGGAGATATCCCTTTTGAAGACGAGCGAATTTCCTTTGAAGAACACTTCGATACCTTAAAAAACCGACCATTTGAAGCTGTTCCTGTTTTAGAAGTAGATGGGCGTGTGATATCTCAGTCAAATACCATCAACCGTTATTTAGGTAAAATGGCCGGCTTATATCCGCAAGATGCCTTACAGGCTGCGCTTTGCGACGAAGTGATGGCGGCAGTGGAAGATGCAACGCATATGGTTGTAGCGACATTTCAGATGGAAGATGAAGAAAAAAAAGCTACCCGAGAATCGTTAGTGGCAGGCCCAATTACTGTCTATCTAAAACGCTTTGAGCAATATTTAAAAGATCGTGGTGGAGAGTATTTTGCGGATAATCGTTTAACCATTGCTGATTTAAAAATCTACTCTTGGGTGGGAAGTTTCACATCTGGTATGTTGGATTATGTACCCGCCGATATCGTCAATAAAACAGCGCCACTGCTCATTGAGCATTATGATCGGATCCATCAACATCCAAAAGTAGTAGCGTATTATTCTCAGTTTAATGCCTAAGGGTATCTGAAAAATCTATAAGCAAAACCAGTGCGTTTTGCTTTTTTTTATTTCTCGTGCGCTTCTTTATCCTTCATTCTAAACGCTTTATGTTCTTCTTCCGTATTACCTTTCTTCCAGTAGCTGGAAATATAGTAATGTGATCTATCGACTTCACGTTCGACTTTTACATACTGTCTGATCTTTTTCATGGTTTTGAATTCACAGGCGGACCAAACAGCAACTTGTCCGTGTTGCCATTCAGAGTTTTTGATCGCATCAAACAAAGGTGAGTCATCCGAGCCAGGAATATCATTGATCACCCATACAATCTCGACGTTTTCAGGTTTGACTAAATCTTGCTTATCGTCTTCACTCAAAATCTCAATAAAGGCTTTTCCCGTCGCATTTTCTGGGAGTAATTTAAGATTGGCTGATAATGCGGGTAAGGCCGTCATATCTGCGGCTAGTAAAAAACAATCCGCATCGATATTAATAAATTTGGCAGGTCCGGGGCCAAACAAAGAGATACGATCACCAGCTTGAGCGTTTAATGACCAAGGGGCGGCGATACCATGAGTTACGCCTTGGCTATCTGAATGAAGCATAAAGTCGATATCGACCTCATTTAATTGTGAGCGTTGTTGCGACAAGGTATAGGTTCTCATTATAGGTTTAGGCTTGTCATCTTGCTCGAATAGCATTTTCATAAATGCACCCTCCGCGTTTGGAGGGAAGATATCCACAGAATCTATCTTCAGAGTTACACGACGCATATTAGGCGTTATGTTTGTCACTGATTTAACCGTTAATGATCTAGGAATTCCACGATCTCTGGGCTTTTTTGTATTATCGCTAGTGCTCATTCATTCCTTGTTATTATTTAAGCTAGTCTTAAGCCAACTTTTATATCTAACGATGACGACTAAACCACAAAGGTATACCTAACGATCAATTTGCCGTTCGTATCTTTTATAGGATTGATTTGTAATGGTTCCCTACGCGTTCCTAACCAACCGCCGCTTTGTCTACCTTTTAAATAAAGCTGAGTCGTTAGTAACTCTTGCTTATCTTTCCAGATTTTTACGTGTATATGTGGCGGACGACCAGTATAGGGGGCTGGGTATAAGGTGGTGAATTTATAATAACCTTGATTATCCGTTAGTTGCGCACCAAACCCGCTAAAATTAGTATCAAATTGATCCTTATTCTGCTGCCAAGGGTGATCATAAATACCCGCTTTATCGCATTGCCATATCTCTATTTTAGCACCTGTTAGGGGGTTTCCCTGTTTATCTAAAATTTGTCCATCAAACTCTATAGAATCATTTGCAAGGCTTGCCCCTTGAATCAAATTTGAACGCAATGGTATTTTTTTAACAGGATAAAAAGGACCTTCTTGGTCAGACGGTGTTGCCCGACGAGTCTTAGCAAAAAGCTGTAAAGGAAGTGCAAAAATACCAGCTAACGCTAAAAATTGTCTACGTTGCATCTTAATCTCCTTTAAGTGTGTGTTGGATTAGGATAACTAAAATTAAAATTAAGTGCTAAAGATTTACATAAATTGCATAAATAAAAAAATGAGAAGTTAGAAATCATTAAAAAGTAGGGGGGTGTGATTTTTTATTAATCATTTACTATAAGCGTAGTAAATTTAAATTACGGAGTATTTAAAATGATTGAAGGCAGCTGTCTATGTGGCAAAGTTAGTTATGAATTTGATGGTGAGATTGAAGAAATTGCCATGTGTCATTGCTCATTGTGCCGACAGGCACAAGGCGGAGCCTTCGCGACTAATAGTCCAGTTGATGCGAGAAAATTAAGCTTCACAGGTGAAGAATTCATCACTGAATTTTTAGAAACCGAAAAGAATAAATTTCGAGCATTTTGTAAAATTTGTGGTAGTCCCTTGTATAGCCGACAAGCAGAACTCCCTGATGTCAGAAGACTTCGAGTTGGCACGATAAAAACCCCCATTAAATGCGAGAATAAATATCATATTTTCGCAACCTCAAAAGCATCATGGTATTCAATTAATGATGATTATCCTCAGTTTGAAAGAGGCAAAAAGTAGGGGGGTGTCTTTTTATACTATTTAAGCAGAGTATTTAGAACAAATCCTTAAAGCATCATAAATAGCGGCATGTATATTTCGTGATGATACAGCATCACCAATGCGCACTAGATCAAATGATCCTTCCGGATTATTTACAGGAAGTTTTACATCACTATTAGCCAAAGCGTTGATATCAATCTCACCGTTATTTCTCGATTGAGCTTTTAGTGCTTCGTATACGTCTGCGTTGGCTTTCGTTCCATTTTCTACGACGACATGATCGACAGTTACTGTGTTTGTTTGTGAAGTAAGAACATTTTGTAAGGTGATATCGAGTTTATCGCTATGTTTTTCGATTTCTAGAAGATCAAGATCGGTTTGAAAGCTTACACCTGCTTGGTAAAGATCGCGATGTACTACAGAGGAATTAGTCGGGCCGAGATCGTGCAGGGTGGCACGGTCTGGCGTTACAAATAAAACTTCTGCGCCTGAGTTGGCTATCACATTCGCGGCTACCGCTGCTTGGTGATCACCGTGATCATCGAATACTAATACCTCACCTTTTAGTTCTTCGCCATATAAAACATCCCAAGTGCTCAAGGCATTTTCTGCGCCAGGAATATTTAGAGGTTCTGGCATTCCACCTGTGGCAATAACAACTAGGTCAGGATTTTCAGCGATAATGTCATTTGCTTCGGCATAACTATTCAGTCTTATATCAATTTCTAATTTTTTGACTTGCTCAATCAACCAATCAGCAACACCCCAAAGTTGATTTCGAGTAGTACCTTTTGATGCTAGGATGAGTTGTCCACCGAGCTTATTTGATGCTTCTAATAGTGTGACCTTAAAACCGCGTAAGGATAAAACTCGGGCGGCCTCCAAACCTGCTGGGCCTGCACCGACCACGACTGCTTTATTGGTTTGGGTAAAATCGGTATGGATGATATGCGAAAGTGCTTGCTCTCGACCCGTTGCCGGATTGTGCCCGCATAAGGCTTGTTTACCTTGATTGACCCGATCAACGCAATAGCCCATACCGACACAAGGGCGAATGTCTTCCTCTTTACCTTGTGCAATCTTACTCACTAAATAAGGGTCAGCTATCTGTGCGCGTGTCATACCTACTAAATCAACTAAGCCATCTTTGATTGCGTGGCTTGCGGTGGCGATATCGGCTATGCCACCAGCATGCATAATCGGTAGATTGACTGCTTTGCGTATCTCAGCTGCGATCGTTAAATGCGCCGCTGAAGGCATTCCCATCGGGGGAACCCAGCCTGCTAAGCCTAAATCATCGTAAGGTGCGCCAGCGAGAATGTTGAGAAAATCTACCATGCCAGAGGCTTCAAGTAGTTTTGCAATCTCGATACATTCCTCGGCTTCGAGTCCTCCTTCGCTTAATTCATCACCAGTGATGCGCAAACCGACGATAAAATCATCACCCACGCGTTCACGAATCGCATCTAACACTTGTATGGTTAAGCGTAAGCGATTGTTTAAACTGCCACCGTAATCGTCCTCACGTTTATTGATTAATGGCGATAGAAATTGCCCAAGCAAATGCGAATGTGATAACAATTCGATGCCATCAAAACCACTTTGCTTACAACGCAACGCAGTATCTGCAAAGTGTTTAATCAC
>CALJIH010000139.1 GCA_937974135.1 uncultured Cocleimonas sp.
ACAACTCAATGCTACAAATATTCAAGAGAGCCCCAAGAATCAAGTTCAACACCTAGCAAAACTAACACAACAATCAGGCTTAGATGGGGTTGTTTGTTCTGCACAAGAAGCGCAGATGCTAAGGCAAGAGCTTGATCCAGAGTTCTTGTTGGTTACGCCCGGTATTAGACCGATAGGCGCAGATCAGGGAGATCAGCAACGAATTATGACTCCAGCAGATGCAAAGTCATCAGGAGTTAATTACATTGTGGTTGGAAGACCGATCACTCAATCTAACAATCCACGAGATGTTATAGAGCGAATAAACAATGATATGCAATAGCATTTTGGAACACTCTGTTTAAAAAAATTGTATTATGTTGTTAAAAAAGTGAAGCGTAAATCATAAAAAGGAGGGGGGTGTCTTTTTTTAGATTTAGTAATCTAATTCTCGATGCTTGACGATCACTGAGTTTTCATAGGATTCTTGAAAATATTTTGCTAGTGCTTCTGTGAGATATACCGACCTATGGTGTCCACCAGTACAACCAATTGAAATGGTTATATAGGCTCGCTGACTTTCTATGATTTTCGGTATCCAGTCTTTAATAAATTTTTTGAGATCATCTTCCATTTTCACCACTAGTTTTTGTGAAGATAACCAATCACTTACATTTTTCTCCAAACCTGTATGGTTTCTTAATTCTGGAACCCAGTAAGGATTGGGCAGGCACCTTACATCAAAGAGGTAATCAGAGTCTCTTGGTGTACCGTATTTAAAACCAAATGATTGAAACATCAGTGATAGAGAGGCATGTTGATTATTGCATACCCGAGAAATAATGGTATTTGCAAGCTGATAGATAGTGGTATTACTGGTATCTATCTGAATATCTGCCATCTCTCTTACGGGGGCAATAAGATCATATTCTTCTAGAATAGCTTCTCTTAATGGGGTTTCAGCATCACTTAGTGGGTGTTTACGTCGAGTTTCGTCATAGCGTTTAATTAATACAGACTTTCCTGCATACAAATATAAAACGTCGGTCCTAAAATTAGTTTTTAATCGAGAAACGATTTCAGGTAGGTTTTGTAAATACTTTTTGCCACTTCGGACATCAATTCCAATCGCAATTTTTTTATGTTGTAAAACACGTTCATTCGTTAAGGTAATTTCAAATAACTCTAAAGGGAGATTATCAATACAGTAATAGCCTTGATCTTCAAGCGTGTGTAACGCTTGAGATTTTCCCGCGCCAGACATTCCACTTGCAATTACTAGATGCATTTATATACCTTAGGTTTTAATTACTTACACTCTACCTAGTGAATAAGTTATCAATTAAATTGTATTTATTAATAGTTTATCGAAATGGTTCGCCACTTTCTCTTTGTTTTCTGATTTTATTATAGATTGTAAGTCGTCTTCCAAGAGAATTTTTTTGTTGAATTCTGATAAAAGTAAGGAATAACTATCATGATTGACACTAGGCAGTAAAATTCCAAGAAATATCTGTATCGGTTGTTTGTCTGCTGAACTCAGTTTAATGCCTTGTTTTAAGGCTAGTAAGGCCGCTCTAGGGTGAGTTATTTCTAAATGTGCTCTGGGTAAAGCAATACCGCTGCCAATATAAGTTTCTCCCAGCTTTTCTCTGGCTATTAAAGCATCAAAAATCTGGTTTTTTGTGACTTCACTTTGATTTTTAACTAGCAGCTTAGTTAAAGAGTCAAAGACACATTTTTTGCTTTCTGTTTTCTTTTCAAATTCGACCCGTTCTGGGATAAGAATAGGGAAATGCTTTGTTTCGTTCATTTTAAAATAGACACCTCAATCAGAGCATGATTATAAGAGAGAGGTGCCTAATTTAGTATCGAATATTTTTAAAGATCGAGATGTTAGATCATCTGACCCATATCAATATTTCTGTGATTGCCTTCATTACGATGATGGCTTCTGATTTTTTCTTTATGTTTAAGGATTTGGCGGTCTAATTTATCAGCCAAAAAGTCAATTGCAGCATACATATCGTGCCCAGTTGCATTTGCAAAAATATGATTTCCACTTACGTTAAGTGAGGCTTCTGCTTTGTTATTGTGTTTTTGTACTTCAAGAATGATGTGGATATTGAGTACCTGATTAAAATGTCGTTTCAGACGAGTTACCTTATCCTTAATATAATTATCTAACAGCGGGGTAACTTCTACATGATGACCAGTAATATCTATTTGCATATCATTTCACTCCTATCATTTTGGTTATGCGATTCGATGATCCGAAAGCCCTTTCGGTAGATCGCAGGTGAAGCTTTTACAATAATGTCTGTCTCTTGAGTAATTCTCCTTATTTAAGCGAACGCTTTTCGATCGTGAGAAGAAGGTATCGCTTGTGCTTCACGGTATTTCGCGACGGTACGTCGCGCTACATTGATTCCTTGCTGGTTAAGCAAGTTCGTCAATTTATTGTCGCTCAAAGGTTTCTTAGGATCTTCTTTGGCGATTAAATTTTTGATCATAGCTCGGATGGCGGTAGCAGAGCATTCTCCACCAGTGTCAGTACTCACATGGCTAGAGAAGAAGTATTTGAATTCGTAAACGCCTCGTGGTGTGTGCATGTATTTTTTTGTTGTAACACGAGAGACGGTTGATTCGTGAACACCTAACTGCGAGGCGAGATCGCTTAAAACCATTGGTTTCATGGCTTCATCGCCGTATTGCAAGAAAGGTAATTGATTTTCAACAATGGCATGAGCGACATTGAGGATAGTGTTATTACGATTATCGAGGCTGTTTATAAACCAACGTGCTTGTTGCAAGTTTTCTTTGATATATTTGGTCGTATCTTTTGGTAACGACTCTTGTTGGTTAGTAGTACTCAGCATATCTTCGTAATAACTGTTCACTCTTAATTCTGTTTGTGTATTCCCATTTAGCGAAACCTGCCACTTTCCCTTGATTTTTTTAACATAAACATCTGGCGTAATATAATCAGTGGCTGATTCGTTGAAGAGCTTGCCTGGTTTTGGTTCCAGGGTACGAATCAATTTTATTATGTTTTGTAGTTCAGATTCCTTTACTCTTAATGCACGCTTGATACCAACATAATCTCTTTTTTCGAGTAAGTCCAGATGTTTATCAAGCAATCTCACTGTTTTTTTATATAAGGTATGCTCTTTATGTGATTGATTTAGTTGCAATAAAAGGCATTCACCTAGATTTCGCGCAGCTACGCCTACCGGGGATAAATGTTGCACATAAGTTAAAATTGCTTCGACTTCGTCAAAATCAATCAACAAAACATCTTCTAAAGTTTGGTGAATATCGACCAAAGATTCCGTTAAATAGCCATCATCATCGAGGTAATCAATAATAAGTTTAGCTATTTCTTTATCTTGAAAACTCAGATTAGCCATCTCTAATTGCCACATAAGATGTTCATGCAATCCTTGTTCGGCAGAATGCATGGTTTCTATAAAATCAGAGGCATTATTTGAAACATCGTTATTTTTTGACGTTTTCCACTCAGGATCATAAATATCATCCCAATTTGCATCAATATTCATTTCCTCTGGAATGGACTCATTATTTGCTTCAGGAGTATTCATTTCTGCAGAAACTTCGTTCTTTTCTGAATTTATCTCGCTGGCTTGCTCGCTGGAAGCTGGAGATTCTTGATTTTCTTCTGCGCGTTCTAACAAAGGGTTAGAATCTAAAACTTCCTGTATTTCTTGTTCGAGTTCAGTAGATGAGAGTTGCAAAAGCTTAATCGCTTGTTGCAACTGGGGAGTCATGGACAACGATTGTCCAAGTTTTATATTGAGTCCCTGTTTAATCATCTAGAGTTGTTTTTATCCTATATTTTTTTAAAAATATTTTCGTTTTTAGTGGCACAAGTTTAACATGTGAGGAAAAATATTTTAGTAAAAATGATTAATGGTACGGTTATTGCTTATTGTAATTTTTTATTTAAAAGCATAAACATAGCTACTGATATATCTATTAGTAAACAGAAATGATTAGCCTTACATAAATTATTCGGCTACGCCTCAATTTTAAGGGTCAGATAAAGCTTTGTTGTTTAATGCTTACCCACTAGGAAGGTGCTAGTTGTATTATCAATATCATTCAAAAGTAGGGGGGTGTCTTTTACAGATTAAAAGACGGGGTTATAATTTAAAATCTTCGCCTAAATAAATTTCGCGAACTTGTTTATTATTCAGAATAGTATCAGCGCTACCTTTTGCAATAATTTCCCCATTTCCCAACACATAAGCGCGATCGCATATACCTAGTGTTTCTCGAACATTATGATCAGTGATCAAAACACCAATACCTCGGTTTTTTAAATGTGAAATAATTTTCTGTATTTCAATCACTGAAACAGGGTCAACACCTGCAAATGGTTCGTCCAATAAGACAAAGGAAGGTTCTGTGGCAAGCGCTCTGGCTATTTCAACACGACGTCGTTCACCACCCGATAAACTGATGCCCAAACCGTTGCGAATGTGAGTGATTTGAAATTCTTCGAGTAAACTTTCGAGTTTATCTCGTCGTTGTGCTCTGTTTAAATCATTGCGTGTCTCAAGTATTGAATAAATATTATCAGCGACTGTCAGTTTTCTAAAAATACTGGCTTCTTGCGCAAGATAACCTATGCCGTGACGTGCACGCAGGTGCATGGTCATTTTAGTAAGGTCTATATTTTTTTTAGTCGAAGTGTTTTCTGCAGAATCTTCATGATTGATTACAACAGAGCCTTTGTCGATAGCAACTAAACCCACTACCATATAAAAACACGTTGTTTTACCTGCACCATTGGGACCGAGTAAACCAACGACTTCGGAGCTATTAATAGCTAAGGATATACCCCGAAGAATGGAGCGTTTACCATAGCTTTTATGCAAATCTGATGCGATTAGTGAACTCAAAGGGAAGTATCTTTCTAGTTAATTATTTCTTTTTCTTGGTAGGAAAAAATACTGCTTTTACACGGCTTTTCCCAGGAGTCTTTTTATTACCTGCTTTTAGTTCACCATTAGCAATAGAATATTCAATATGGTTACTCGAAAAATTATCATTATTTTGTTTTAAAGAAGCGTTTCCATCCAAAACGATACGTTTACTTTCTACCAAATAGACCACTCTATTTGCCTGCCCTTGCGCTAATTTACCATCGTCCATTTTTTGTTTGAATTTAACTGGTGATCCAGAAGCCGTAATTTTTTTAATTTCACCACCTGGTGCATTGATTTCAATTTTGGCTGCGCGAATATCTAAACTTCCTTGGACGATAGACACATTACCTTCATAAACCCCTTGGCCTTTTGATTTATTAAACAACACACTGTCCGCGTTTATATAAACAGGTTTTTCGATATCATCCTTTAGCGCATAAGCCGAAGAACTCAAAAACGCTGTGAGTAATAGGGGTAATACGCTTAGTGAGAGCTTATTTAGCAGGTATGAATTTAGCTTGTACATTCTTATGTATCCTTAATTCTTGTTCATCAAGTTTGGTGCTAAAACCAAGCCCTGTGAAATCACCAGAAGGCGACGAAAACGTTAATTCGGCATCCGTCGATAATTCTCTATTCTTTGGATTATAGAATAAATCACTGGTCAGCAATTTAAAATTTTCATTCTCTTCATTACTGTTTTTTACCACATCGACCGCGTCGGCTAACAGAATAGGTCCATTTTTTCTGCCTTGTTGTGCTCTTTTTGCGGTAATGGTAATAATAGAATCATCAACATCACGGGCTTCTATAGTTGGTTTAATAATTTTACTCGCACCGCTAGATTCTTGATGCACGAGGTGTTGACCTTTAACCCTATACTGCATGGTTCCATCAGGATAGGTATGTAAAATCGAAAAATCACTCAGGTAGTAATCGACTTGTTTATCTTGTCGGTCAAACACAAAACCTTGATATGACAACCACGTGGAATTCAACCAAGTAATGCTCACCGCTATAACAATTGCAAAGATTAAGAAAAAAATGCCACTTCTGTTCATAGTAATTAAGAGTGGGAAGACTCTAAATAGTTCTGAAGTAAATCATCGAGCTTGTTTTGAGCACTCAAAATAAATTCACACGCTTCTCTGCCTGCGCCTTTACCTCCGCTACTTTTTGTAATCATGTGTGCCTGTTGTTTAACAAACCAATGTGCATCGCCCACAGCAATCGCTAAACCCACTTGGCTCATCACTGGTAAATCAATCACATCATCTCCGATATAAGCAATTTCATGCTTACTCAAACCTGTTTGTTGTAATAAGTCTGTGAAAGCAGGGCGCTTATCTCGGTAACCCTGAAAAATAAGATCAGGTGATAATTTAAGATTTTCGGCTCGGTGTTTGACTAAATCGGATTGACGCCCAGTAATAATGGCAACTTCGACACCATTTTCTAGCAGCATGCGAATACCATGACCGTCTTTTGAGTTGAAGGCTTTGTATTCTTGTCCTTGATTATCAAAAAATAAACTACCGTCAGTTAATACACCGTCAACATCGAAGATGACGCATTTGATAGCCTTCGCTTTTTCTTTTAAGTCTTGTTCTGTCAATGTAATTCCAAATTCTGTTTTAAGCTTAAACGATGCCAGCTTTGAGTAAATCATGCATATGAATAATACCTTCAATTTTATTCATTTCATCAACCACTGGTAAAATGGTAATTTTCTTATCCTGCATTAAATTCACAACATTTACCGCTAGTTCATCTGCTTGTGTGGTAATACAGTTTTTTAGTGCAATTTCACCCATAGTCGCTATTTTTAGATCAATACCCCCCTCAAAAGCACGTCTTAGATCACCGTCTGTGAAGATGCCCACTAATACATTATTCGCATCTACGACTAATGTGGCTCCAAGTTTTTTGCTGGTGATTTCTAGAATTGCATCACTGAGTAATGTGTCCGGCAAACAAGTAGGTGTCTCTTCATTATCATGCATAATATCTCGTACATGCACTAATAAACGTTTACCTAAACGCCCACCAGGATGGGATCGTGCGAAATCTTCTTCGGTAAAACCTCTAGCTTCAAGCAGAGCAACCGCTAATGCATCACCTAAGACCAAAGTAACCGTAGTGCTGGAAGTGGGTGCCAGACCCATTGGGCAAGCTTCTTTTTCAACACTAATATTTAGATGATGATCTGCGATTTTAGCTAAAGGCGAATTATTCCCGCTGGATAATCCAATCACTGAGGCACCTAAACGTTTTACTAAGCTCACTAGGGTTATAACTTCATCTGTATTGCCCGAATTTGAAATGGCAATCACTACATCATCGCCCGTAATCATGCCAAGATCACCGTGTAAGGCTTCGCCGGGGTGAACGAAAAAAGCGGGCGTGCCAGTACTGGCTAAGGTAGCCGCAATTTTATTACTGATGTGGCCAGATTTACCCATGCCAGAAACAATAACCCTGCCTTTACAAGCGAGTATTGTTTTACAAGCATGGTTAAATTCTTCATCTAAGCGGCTTTTAAGTGCTTGGATAGCTTCAACTTCAGCATCAATAACCGCTTTTGCAAGGCCGATAAAATCGGAGTCAGTATGCGTATGAGTTTTCTGTGTTGCCGACATAAATTAATATTTTCAACTACTTATTGCTACTATTTCAAGAATATCACATAAGCATGCTATTGAATGGTTTGAAAGTAAAGTAAAGCTTGGTAGGCAATAAATCCTGCGAGTAATATGAAACCTTCAAAACGGGTGATTTTATACCGAGTGTTTTTAATACCGTAACAAAAAGCCAGTAAAATAACAGTCGCAGCTAGCATCACCCAAATGTCTCTATCTAAAACCCCATCCGGTATCTTTAAAGGCTGAATAAGGGCTGGTATGGGTAACACTGCCAAGGTATTAAACAGGTTTGAGCCAACAATATTTCCTACCGCTAAATCTGTTTCTCCTTTGCGGGCACTGCTTATAGTTGCTGCTACTTCAGGTAAGCTGGTGCCAATCGCGACAATAGTTAGACCAATGACTAGATCACTCACCCCCATTAATTTAGCAATATTAGAGGAGCCATACACCAACATATTTGAACTGATCAAAAGGATAAGTAAACCTACGATAGTCCAGAAAATAGCTTTGGGCATGGGCATTTGATCAGGTAGTTCCACGACTGTTTCATCAACGAGTGGATCATGCGTTTTGCGATCTTTATTTGCCGAATAGATCATCCAGCCTAAAACTATGAACATTAAAATAACTAGGATGATGCTATCAAAGCGAGAGAAAAAACCATCTGCCATCAATAACCATGCAAGTACAGCAACAGATAAGACTAAGGGAATTTCTTGTTTCAATAAGCGTGAATGTACTGGCAAGACAAAGAATATTGAGGTTAAACCAAGCACTAAGGTGATATTGGTGATATTCGAACCCAAAGCATTACCAATACCAAGGCCTGGATTACCTTTAAATGCAGCAGTTGCGGAAACAATCATCTCTGGCGCAGAGGTACCAAAACCGATGATTAACATCCCGACAATCAGCGGAGAGATTCCCAGAATTCGAGCAATACTAGAGGCACCTTCGATAAAACGATCAGCACTCCAAATCAATAAAAATAAACCCACCAAAATGGCGGCAACAAAGGTCATCATAAAGAATAGATGTTTTACAAAAATGCTGAATTATACAGGCTTTATAGGACATCAGATATAAACAGATTACTGAATAAGATGTAAAAGTGGCAAAAAGTAGGGGGGTGTCTTTTTATCATTATAATTAAAGATAATTTACGAATTTTTATTGAGGTCATAGTATAATTTGCGCTCATAATTAGCATAAGTAATCTAAACCTTATTGTTCAAAATTATTCATGCTATTTACACTCATTTGATAGTTTTAGGAGAGATACGTGAGAATTTTGGCGTTTGGTCCAAACGGTAGTGGTAAAGGAACTCAAGGCACAATTATTAAAGAAAGATACGGTCTAGATCATATTGAATCTGGTGAAATCTTTCGCCATCACATCAAAGCAGGCACTGAGCTTGGGGTAAAGGCAAAAGCTTATATTGATGAAGGCAATTTAGTACCGGATGACTTAACCACACCTATGATTGTAGATGCGCTAAAAAAATCCAACGATAGAGGATGGATTTTAGATGGTTACCCACGTTCCTTGCCACAAGCGAGATCTTTACAACAAATGATTCGCGAGTTAAATATGCGTGTTGATTATGTTTTTGAAATCGAACTTGATCGTGAAGAAGCAAAAAAACGAATCATGGGTAGACGCATCTGCGCTATCGACAGTAATCATCCAAATCATGTTGCTTTTGAAGCCATTCATCCTGCAGAAAAGAATGGAGAATTGGTATGTCGTGTATGTGGTGGTCGTTTATCTATGCGTGAAGATGATCAAGATGAGGATGCCATCAATCAGCGCCATGATATTTATTACAACGAAGACGATGGCACTAAAGGTGCGATGAAACTGTTTGATATTGATTGTGATGCTAGATATATCCGTGTTGACGGTAGTCGTGGTATCAGTGATATCGCCGAAGAAATTCTCAGCGAAATAGAAGAAGGTGAAGCAATAAAACTCCGAAAAAAGTTTAGCTAAGCTTCATTGAACTAATAAAAAGCCTGAATCTACTCAGGTTTTTTTATGTTTGATTATTTCAAGAATTGATAAAACTAGTATGGAAAAGCAACAACTGATTCAAACCCTTCAAGCGATGGCTAAGGAAGGCAAAAAAACCTCTGAGATGTTACGTTACTTGGTATTAGATATTGGCCAAGAACAACAATTAGAATTAATGATCTTATTTACTGAAGCTTTTGATTGTTTACTTGGTGAAGTAACAGCGATTGGTGGCTGGTGGCACGATGATACTGCGGAACTCAATGATAATGATATCGATGCTTATATCTCACCTTTAATAAATAATTGGCTCGCAGCACAATAAAAACACAGTTCTGTTTAGCTTGTCGAATACACCCCCCCACTTTTGGCCTATTTGTGTTTAAATTAAAATCGACGAAAAGTAGGGGGGTGTCTTTTTATCATTAATAAATCTAAAGAGTTTAATAATATTTTAAATCAGTCGCTTTACCGTGAAAGACTTTATAAGAAAAAATAGTGTAAAGCAGTATTACAGGTATCACTACAACAGCACCTACCAAAATAAAAGCCAAAGATTCAGGGGCACTTGCTGCATCCCAAACCGATAGTTTTCCAGGCACGATATCCGGAAAAAAGCTAAACGCTAAACCAATAAAACTGCTAATGAAAATTACAATCGCATAGACAAACGGCAACCAACAATATTTATCATTTGTTTTAGGTAAGCGCTTTAATAAAGAATCATTCAATACAAAACACATCAAAGCAATTGCTGGAATGAGTAATGCGAACATCACTAATGGAAATTGAAACCAACGTTCATACACAAATGGATTAATCACGGTGTTTACGATCGATACAGCGATAACGCCTACAAAAGTTGCTCTGCCCGACCAAGTGGCCCATTTAATAGCTCGTTTTTGTAACTCACCTTCGGTTTTCATAATTAACCATGCTGCCCCAATAAATGAAAAGGCTGCAGAAACACACACTGCACTTAAGATACAAAAAGCGATGGACGATGGGCTTTTATCAAAACTCACCACATACTGTCCGAGCATATAACCTTGGGTTAAAGTAGTGATCAATGATCCGCATTTAAATAAGAAATTCCACAGTTTGCGGTATTCCATAGTTGCCTTGGTACGAAAATCAAACGCCACACCACGCAGTATCAGACCGATTAGCATCAACGATGCTGGTAAATAAAGATGAAATAAAATCTCGCTATGCGCCGCGGGAAATGCAATCAACATAATCCCTACGGCTAAAACCAACCAAGTTTCATTGGCATCCCAAAAGGGTCCAATGGATGAAATCATCATATTGCGGTGTTGATGCCCAGTTTCTGAATCTTCGAGGGGTAGCAAAATGCCAACGCCTAAGTCATAGCCATCTAAAATGGCGTAAACTAAAACCGCGAAGCCCATTAAACCAATAAAAATTACGGGTAACCATTGATCGAAAGTCATCGTTGCAATTGTCATTTTACTGCCTCCGTTGCTGAAATTTCTCCGGTATCAACGGCCTTGAGCGCCATTGATCGTAAGGTGTGGATATAGGCCGCCATCAATAAAACATAGACTATTAAAAACAGACTTAAGGTAAAACCAACATTGGATGCATCAATCGTTGTTACAGCATCTTTAGTTTTTAAGACCCCATAAACTAACCAAGGCTGTCGACCGGTTTCTGTAACATACCAACCTGCTAAGGTCGCGATCCAACCTGAAAAAGTCATCGCCACCACAAACTTTAACATCCACGCCGGTAAGTCTGGTTTTTTGCGCAAGGTGTATACACCAAACCATGAGATCAACAACATTAATAAGCCTGTACCCACCATGATTCTAAAACCAAAGAAGACGGGTTTAACCGGTGGTGTTTCACCTTCAAACTCATTTAAACCTTTAATTTCTCCATTTAAATCATGAGTTAAAATTAAACTTGCGACCTTTGGCACAGCTATTTCAAAATGGTTTTTCTTTTGCTCTTCATCAGGAATAGCAAATAACAATAAAGGCGCACCTTTTTCTGTTTCCCAAATGCCTTCCATCGCAGCAACCTTTTGTGGCTGATGTTCGAGTGTATTTAAACCATGTAAATCGCCTACAAAAATCTGTATAGGAATTAATATTGCCGCTACCCATAAACTGATTTTCAAGCTGAAACGTGGGGATCTTTTGCTATCGCCTTTAAGAATACGATATGCCGATATGCCGGCTATGAAAAAGGCCGCAGTTAAACCGGAAGCCAGCATCATATGGCCTAAACGATAAGGAAAAGAAGGGTTAAAAATTATCGCAAACCAATCCAATGGGAATGCCACACCATCACGCATTTCAAAGCCTTGCGGTGTGTGCATCCATGAATTTAGAGCGAGAATCCAAAACGCTGAAAACGAAGTACCAATTGCCACCATCAACGCCGAAAATGTATGCACCTTACTGGAAACACGACCACTACCAAACAGCATAACGCCAAGAAAAGTCGCTTCTAAAAAGAACGCAGTAAGCACCTCATAGCCTAATAATGGCCCTGCAATATTACCGACTTTCTCCATAAAACCTGGCCAGTTTGTACCAAACTGAAATGACATGGTGATACCACTTACCACACCCAATGCAAAGGTTAGGGCGAAGATTTTTACCCAGAATCGATAGATTCGCATCCACACAGGATCTGCAGTCATATCATGTCGTATTTTGAAATAAACTAAAAACCAAGCCAAAGCAATTGTGATGGTAGGGAAGAGAATGTGAAAACTGATATTTGCCGCAAATTGAATTCGTGACAACATTAAAGTATCTAAAGTGTCCATTGTTAAAGTCCTCAGCTAATCATTCGTTAGTTTTCTTTGTTTTTGATCAATTTATCTTTGATGTTGATGACTTTACCCACACCAGAGCCCAGTTTTACCAAACGTTTTAGGTTGGCAGAATCCATCTTCTGAAACTCATCCGACCAAACTGTGGCTTGTTCTAAGAGATCGTGTAATTCATTGATACGTTGTTGTGCATACACATCCTTATCGTCTTCTGCTTCTGTAAGCAATACATCGCGTAATGCAGATAGGGTAGGCTCAACTTCACGCTTTCGACGTTCTTCCATTACAGTAAAAGCCATCTTCCAAATATCACCAATTGCGGTGTAATATTCTTTGCGATCACCTTGAATATGTACCGTTTTAACCAAACGCCATGATTGAAATTCTTTTAAAGCCATACTCACGTTACCGCGCGAAATACTTAAGGTTTTTGCGATTTGTTCTGCATTGATCATTTCCTCGGTAATAATCATTAAGCCTAGAATTTGGCCGACTGTACGGTTAAACCCCCACTTGCTGCCCATCTCACCAAAATGAAGAATAAAACTTTGTGTAATTGCAGACATATTGATTACCTTTGTTAGTTTCTAAACTTTCAGTATTTATTGAAAGTTTAGAATACTCGGTATTCTTTGTAAACAATATTGCATTCAAAATTCTGGAAAATTAATCACCACACACGATAGATAAAGTAATGCATGAAAAACTGATTGAAGTATTTAAAAGTGGAGGGGTGTCTTTTAATGATATAAGTTGAATGAGCTTGCTTGCGTAAATATTCACAAATGATATATGCTATATAGCAGTATCAATCGAGAATGGAGATAGTATGAAATTATTAACAGTTGCGCTGGTGATAGCGTTTCTTTTATTTCTTAGTTCATTAAATAAGAATCAATCGAATCAGGCTGTTCACATTAGTCAAAAGGGAGAATGGGTGACTGATTTTTTTGACGATTTTGACAGTTTTAATACAGAAAATTGGCAAGACCAAATGCTTTGGGTAAACAATGAGGACCAATGTTATGTGCCAGATAATCAGCATAATACGAGAGAAGTCAGTAACGGCACGATAAAAATTCGAGTGATTGATTTAGGCGAAAAACAAAACTGCGACAATATGGATAAATTTGGCAAAAAGCATCCTGATACCCAATATGTCGCAGGACGCATTGCTTCAAAAAATCGTCAAGAATTCAGCAAAGGCAAGTGGACTGCTCGGTTACGTGTTAAAGACAGCGGTCAATCAGGAATGTTTCCAGCATGGTGGTTATTAGGTGCGCGAAATAACGAACCACCCGTTCAAGAAGCGGATGAAAACATCTGTTGGCCAGTTTTTGGTTCTGGTGAAATTGATATTTTTGAACATCATTCTGATGGTGGTGCAAACCATTATGCAGCGAGAGCAATTAAGAGTGATGGCGAATGTGGGAATGGTGACTGGCAAGCGCTTATGCTAGTTTTAGAAAATGACCTAGCTGATTATCATGAATACGCGGTTGAATGGCGAGGAGAAGATCTGGTCTACTTATTGAATGGGAAAGAGGTATATCGTAATAAAGGTGAGGCTGACGCATTATCAGAACCCATGTTTGCGATTCTAAATTTTGCAAAAATTAATGATTCGCCGATGACCCAAAATTGGACCATGGAAGTAGATTGGGTAAAACACGAATCCAGAAAATAGTTGAAAACGCTTAAAAGTAGGGGGGTGTCTTTTTAAATTACTACAAGATCACAATTTTGCTATTGCGTTGCAGATAAATAGCAGTTTATTAGACAGATTTAGCCTTAATGCGTTTATCTACAATATTTTTAAATGCAATTAATAAACCCATGACTAAAAATGCACCGGGTGGGAGTATGGCTAGTAAGAAGCCTTGGTAATTTTCAAACAGGCTTATGGTCCAGTTTTCTGCGATTGAACCAAACATGATTGAGGCACCTGACAATAACGTACCACTGCCTAGAATTTCACGTATTGCTCCTAAAGCAATGAGTACCAATGCAAAGCCCAGTCCCATCATAAAACCATCCAGTACGGCTCTTGGTATGTCGTTTTTAGAGGCGAATGCTTCGGCTCTACCGATGATTAAACAGTTTGTTACTATCAAAGGAATAAAAATTCCTAGTACGCTGTGTAATTCTGGGGTGATCGCATTCATACTTAAATCAATAATCGTGACTATCGACGCAATGACCAATACATAATAAGGAATTCGGATTTCTTTGCGGATCCAATTTCGGGTGAAGGCAATAATCAGATTCGAGCACGTTAGGGTGATAATGGTAGCGATGCCCAAACCTAGACCATTGATAACATTGCCAGTGACTGCGAGTAGCGGACATAAACCTAAGAGCTGAACTAGTCCTGCATTATTCGTCCATAGTGCATCACTGGTGATTTTACCGTAACTGAGTTGACGCTTAGGTATACTGTTTTCTTCATCAAAAATATCGTCAATATCACTAGCAATTTGATCGGGTGATGTCGCAGACACTAGTTGTTCTCCTGTTGATGAGATATAACGCTAGCATTCAATTTTTCTAATGAAAATAAGTTATCCATATTTTCTTCAGCATAAAGCAAAGTGCTTTTAACCGCATTGACTATTGCACGTGGGGTTATGGTGGCACCTGTAAATTGATCGAAGTCACCACCATCCTTTTTTACAAGCCAACGCTCAAGCTTCGGATTGCTAAGCGATTTATCATTGAAATCAAAGACCCAAGGCGTTTTATTGGCAGGTGTTTTTGCAATTTCCATTTTATCCCCCAAACCTGGGGTTTCTTTGTGCTTAACCACTCGCACACCTGTAATTGTGTTATCAGTCGCGTTAACACCAACCAATAAAGTGATCGCTCCGCTATAGCCATTATTGGTAGTAACTTCAAATATGGCAGTTGTTGGCTGATTAGATTGAGTGGCTAAATACACGGGTGTGTCGTTAATAAAACCCGTATCCGCTTTTTTTAGAATAATTTTATTATTCAGGAGATCATTATCATAGCTATCTTGTGGAATAATCTCATTCAGTGCTTTTAGCAACATTGCCTTTTGATTTTCAGCTATTTTATTTGCCGTTAATTTATCCGTTATCGCGACAAAAAATACGCTAATAAACGCAAACAAGGCTAAAGATAAACCAGCCTTTTTCATTGCCACACTGTGACTATCATTTTCAGATACAAACGAATCAAGGATTGCTCGAATAAAACGCATTATTGCTTATCCTTGTTATTTTTACTTTGTCCATATACACGCGGTTGAGTGTAATAATCGATTAAAGGCACTGCCATGTTCATGATCAACACGGAAAAAGCAATCGCGTCAGGGTAATTGCCCCAAGTACGAATGATATAAATCAATAAACCAATCGCGCCACCGTATATGATTTTGCCCATTGGCGTGGTGCTTGCGGATACGGGATCCGTTGCAATAAAAAAAGCCCCCAAAATACTTGCACCACTAATGAGATGAAACAAAGGACTGGCAAAACTGGCAGGAGAAAATAAGTAAAAAACGGATGAAATAAGGAACAATGAACCCAGCAAAGCCGCAGGTATTTGCCAATGGATTATTTTTTTGTACAGTAACCATGCACCCCCAAGAGCAAAGGCTAAACTGCTCCATAGCCAGGTATTGTTGGAGGCACTTTTAAGATAGGGCGATTGTGTCACTATTGTTGAATAATCGGTTCCAGCACGAAGTTCGGTTTTTACTTCATCTAAAGGTGTTGCCATGGTTATGGCATCCCATTCTGGGGTAGCTTCACTAAATATTAATGTGAAACTTTCAGTAAAGCTTAGTAAGGGATTATTTGGATTAATCCACTGACTCATTTCAAATGGAAACGAAACAATTAATACCGCATAACCCACCATAGCGGGATTGAAAGGGTTATATCCAATGCCCCCATAGAGTTGTTTAGCAACAATAATGGCAAAAAATATTCCAATAAATACTATCCACCAAGGCATTAAGGGAGGCAAGGTAAGTGCAAATAACCAAGCTGCAGTAACTGCACTTAAATCATTTAAAAAAGGCATGATAGGTCGCTTGCGAAGTTTCAATGCGACTGCTTCTAATGCTAGGGCGAAGATAATGGCTAAAACAATATTAAATAATATCCCCCAACCAAAGAATAAACACATCACAACGGTGCCGGGCATCAAGGCATACAATACTTGAAGCATAATGCCATTGACATTACTTGTGCTGTTATAAAACGGGGATGTTTTGTTTTTAAATTTCATGCGCTTTTATTCTTCTTGAGCTGATTGTTTTTCAGCTTCCGCCGCTTGCTGTCGTTCTAATTTTTTCGCTTTTGCGCGTTCCATGGCGGCTTTTATCGCAGCTTGTTTTGGATCTTCGGTATTGCTATCTGAGTTTGATTTTACTGCTTCGGCTTTTTTCTTTTGTAAAGCAGCTTTATGCGCCGCACGTTTTTCTTCGCGTTCGCGTTTATCCCGTTCACGCCTAAACTGTAAAAACTCAAAACGCTCGCGGGCGAGACTCGACTTTTCATTTGCGATTGCTTGCTCACGTAATTCTGTTTTAGCGAAGCGGTAATAATCAACCAATGGTATATGGCTAGGGCAAACATAACTGCAACAACCACAATCAATACAATCGCGTAAATTATGCTGTACAGCTTTCTCCAGATCTTTTGCACGAATATGCCAATACAATTGCTGTGGTAATAAATTCACCGGACACACATCCATACATTTACCACAACGAATACAAGGCAGCGTCGGTTGTTGTGAATATTCCGAATTCGATTCGTTCAATTCTTTTGAGGAGATAAACAAGGCGCAATTCGTCGCTTTAACGATGGGTGCGGTATCCTCTTCTAGGGCAAATCCCATCATCGGACCACCCATAATAAGATGATCTGCTTTATTCGTATATCCACCCGCTTGTTGTGCTAGATGATTAAACGAAGTACCAATCAGTACTTCCATATTCTGAGGGTTTTGAATGCCGTTACCTGTCACTGTAACAATACGTGAAATCAATGCTTCGCCATTAATTACCGCATTGTAGATACTGTAAATTGTTCCTGGATTAAGGCATAACAAACCGAGATCACGCGGTCTACCACCACTTGGTACTTCCAGTCCAGTGAGAATTTCAATCAGTTGTTTTTCGCCACCGCTGGGATATTTGGTGGGTATCGTAACCACTTCAATCGTGTTTTTATTAGCGCAAACTTCTTCCAAGGCTTTGATAGCTAAGGGCTTATTGTCTTCGATGGCGATAATACAATTCTGCGGTTTTAGCATATGCAACAGAATCTCTATTCCTTGTAAGATTTGCTCACTACGCTCGCGCATAAGTAGGTCATCGCAACTGATATAGGGTTCACACTCAGCGCCGTTTACAACTAACGTTTCTAGCTTTGGACGATAGTTTCCATCAATGTGCATTGAGGTATGAAACTCAGCCGCATTCACCTTTAAGGAGGTTGGAAAAGCTGCGCCACCCAAGCCAACAATGCCGCATTGTTGGATGCGTTCTAATAACACTTCAATTTCAGTGTTTTCAAAGTCAGTTATAGGGGGTAATTTATGTGCTCCCCAATCTTCCTTTTGATCACATTCGATAACCACGCAAAGGCCTTGTAATCCAGAGGCATGCGGAATGAGTTTTTCGGCAATCTTAATGACTTTGCCAGATGTTGGTGCATGAATATTCGCACTAAGTTTACCTGTTTGTTGAGCAATGAGTTGTCCTTTTTTAACATGCTCACCAATTTCTACGATGGGTTCCGCACCTTGTCCAATACTCTGTTGTAAGGGAACGGTAAGATGTGTTGGAATATCAGCAATTTTTATTGGATGATGATTCGACATCTCCTTATTAAACTTAGGATGTACACCACCATGGAAGTCCCATAGTTTTCGTTGTGCAGAACGTCTTATCTCGGCAGTAGTATTGGCTTGCAAAATCTTAATAGTGGCAGTCATATTGAAGACCCACTGTTATCTTCAGATGTGATTTTTGCTTCATCGACAGGTACTAGGGGAATAACAGGGTATTTTGCTAATTCCTCTTCGATCGGTTTTGGTTCATACCATTTCCAATTAGACGTGGTAGTTTTTCGCGGCACCATTTCAATACAGTCAACAGGGCAGGGAGGCAGGCATAAATCACATCCGGTACATTCGTCTTCGATTACTGTATGCATGAGTTTGGCGGCACCAACAATGGCATCCACAGGGCAGGCCTGAATGCATAAGGTACATCCGATACAGTCTTTCTCGATGATCACAGCGACATTTGGCATGTCGAGTTCTACACCCGCCTCTTCATCGAGTTCCAGTGGCTCGACATCCAATAGATCTGCCAAGGCTAGAATGGTTGTTTCGCCACCCGGTGGGCATTTATTAATAGCGGCCTCACCATTCGCGATAGCCTCGGCATAAGGACGACAACCTGCATAACTGCATTGTCCACATTGAGTTTGGGGGAGGAGATTATCCACCTGATCTACCAAAGGATCACCTTCGACTTTAAACTTTACCGAGGCATAACCTAGGATCAAGCCAAACACGACCGCAAGGCCTACAAGGATAAAAATTGCGCTAATCATGACGCTTTAATTAGGCCCGTGAATCCCATAAAGGCCAGCGCCATTAGGCCAGCTGTAATCATCCCGATTGCATTTCCTTGAAAGGCTTCAGGAATATCAGATGCGGCTAAACGTTCTCGCATCGCGGCAAAAAATACCAGCACCATAGTAAAACCAAGGGCAGAACCAAAGCCATACAAAGCGGATTCTAAAAAGGCATTGGATTGTTGAACATTCAATAGAGCTACCCCTAACACCGCACAATTAGTGGTGATTAGCGGTAAGTAAATACCCAAAACATTGTGTAGTAGTGGGCTGGTTTTATGCACGACTAATTCGGTGAAGCCAACAATAGCTGCAATCACTAAAATGAAACTTATGGTACGCAGATATTCTAAACCAAAGGGTTCGAGTAAAAATTCATGAACAAGGTAGCTTGTAATCGATGCCAGAGTTAACACAAAAGTTGTTGCCAATCCCATACCAATAGCAGTTTCAAGCTTGCGCGAAACACCCATGAACGGACACAGACCAAGGAATTGCGCAAGCACAATATTGTTCACCCAAACGGTACCGATAATGATAAGAATATATTCTGACATGTTTCGTTTAAATCTTTTGAAAACTCACAAAGCGTCTACAGTAAAATTGGACGCTATATTGCCATAGTTTCACGCAGATCTACGTTAATTTTAACGGCTTTGTTGTAAAAACCAAGTATTTTACTAGGTTATTTTGATGAGAAGTTAAACAACAAGCATAAATAACTAATCGTTAGTTAAAACAGTTAAAAGTAGGGGGGTGTCTTTTACACAGTGATTTTTAATCTAATTCCGATCTTTGTTGCAATAACTTTCTGCGAGAGCATCCGCAGCATGATGCAAAGAGGGAATATATTCGCTCAAACTTTCTATTGTTTGTCGCGTGGTTGGGGCGTGTACAGCAACGGTAAAGCAAATCCGATTCTTATTATCAAAAACTGGTACAGCGATTGCAATCATACCATCGATAAATTCTTCATTATCGAATGCAATAGCTTGTTTTTTAATGATTTTTAGCTGTGTATTTAACTCATCAATGGATGTAATCGTATGTTCTGTTGATGCGGCTAATGGGGCTGCTTCTAAAATTCGTTGTCTATCACTCTTCTTCATATAAGCGAGGAATAACTTACCGCTCGCGGTAGCGTGCAAGGGTAATTTTGAACCCGGATGTAAGTTGATTTTAATCGGCCAATTACACTCCACACGATCAAAATACACCGTATGATAACCGTCGAGCATAGTACAGTTACAGGTTTCACCGATTTCGTTTGAAAGTGCTTCTAAAATCGCGCGTCGCGGTGCGCCAATGGAATTATTGGATAGAATACTCGTGGAAAATTCTTTGAGTTTCAGACCTATAACGAATCGTTTATCGCTAGGATTTCGTTGTAAATAATTTTCTTCTTCGAGCTGAGAGGCGATGCGGTGCACAGTGGGTTTTGCAAGCCCTAATTCGTTCACTAAATCCGCAATGGATAATGGTCTGGATGAATTCGCGACAGCATTCATGATTGCGAGACCACGTAACAGTGTTGAATTTGGAGTACTAGAATTACTGGGGTTTGAAGCCATATTTATAACGGTATTCTCAACTACGAATGCATTTAAATTGCATACATACATTATGGCACTTTTCTTGGTTAAATTCTGCTAGTGCTATGAATAAATGAAAAATAATTTTGAAATGGGCAAAAAGGTGGGGGGTGTCTTTTTTATGTTTTACTGGGTACTTTGCCAGTCGTTTCTCTAATCACCAGCTCGGCTGTTAATTCTATGCGCTTAAGTTCGGTAGATTTATTCTGAATTTGTTCGAGAATATATTCGGCGGCATGTTCACCCATCCGTTTCGAAGGAGAGTTGATGGTTGTTAATGCAGGGCTGAGAAAACGCGTCAATTCCATATTGTCGAAACCAGTAATTGATAACTGTTCAGGTACTTTTAAACTGCGTTCGCGTGCAGCTGATAGAGCACCTATGGCCAAAACGTCATTACCACAACTCACCGCTGTCGTTTCTGGATGTCGGTCTAATAATTCGTGCAAAGATTTATTGGCTTGTTCAACAGAATAACGACATTCGATGATTTTACTTTCGGGTATTTCTAAACCGACATTTTTTAATGTTTGTTGAATGCCCTGAAAACGTAATAGGGCACGGTCATTATTTTCTTGAAAGCCTGAAATAATACCAAATTCAGTATGTCCTAAATCCAATAAATGTTCTGCTAATTGCTGTCCAGCTTTGAGATGATCGAAACCAATACAACTGTATTTTGACTGTGCGTTGTAGGTCCACAAATTCACGTAGGGAATCGCATGCTTTTTGATAGCGTCATAAACTTTAGGATGATGCATTTCACCGACTAATACGATGCCATCAATTCCGCGAGATAATAAGGAATTGACCTCGCGTAATTCCTCATCGAGTGAGTAGCCGCTATTTGCGAGTAATAAGGTGTAATTGGCTCGAGTAAGCCCTGATTGCAGATGTTGAATGGCTTCAGAAAAAATCGCGTTATCAATCGTAGGTACAATCGCACCAATGGTATGCGTACGTCTTGAAGCAAGGGCGCGAGCAGCACCAGAAGGTACATAGCCTAATTGCTGAATCGCTTTGCTGATACGTTCACGCACCTCAGGTTTAACCTTATCAGGAAGGTTCAAACAACGTGAGACGGTTGCGGTTGAAACTTCAGCTTGTTCAGCGACATCTGCAATTGTTGGTGTTCTATTTGTCATGCAATAACTTGAGTCTTCCTATGCTGTATATAGTAATTGAAAATCAAAAGCTTATATATCTTAAAAAACCTGTATTGAGCCTGTCGAAATGACACCCCCCTACTTTTTGCGGGTTTTTCTCACTCTGTAGTTGACATAAGCTCATTTCGAGGCATAGAATGTAAGCGCTTACATAATATCATTTATTAGTGAGAATACCTAGTTGCAATGTTCATTTGCTTCACATACAACTAGGAGAAATCAAATTATCAAAGGTTTTCAGAATCATTCTGATAATCCAAAACGGAGTTATCCCCATGGCTGTTACATACATTAAAAAAGCGGAAATGAACGCAACTACTTTAGAAGATGATACCCGCGACATCGTTTCAAAAATGCTAAAAGAAATCGAAGCTGGCGGTGAAGACCGTTGCATAGAATATGCAAAACAACTAGACGGTTATGAAGGTAATATCGTTGTTACTGAAGAGGAAATCGCAGCTGCAGGAGAACGTCTATCGCAGCAAGTGAAAGATGACATTAAGTTCGCTTATGATCGGGTTTATGGTTTTGCGGTAAAACAACGTGAAGCGCTTATCGACTTTGAAACAGAATTATCTCCAGGTTTATGGGCGGGACAACGCCAAATTCCTATGCAAGCAGCAGGATGTTATGTGCCAGGCGGACGTTATGCACACGTTGCATCGGCGATTATGTCGGTAGGTACCGCAAAAGCTGCGGGTGTTGATCACGTTATTGCTTGTTCACCGCCGAAGCCAGGTCATGGTGTTAACGATGCTATTTTATATACCGCTAATTATTGTGGTGCTGATACGGTTCTAGCACTCGGTGGTGTTCAAGGTATCGCGGCAATGGCCTTTGGTTTATTTACGGGTAAGCCAGCCGATATCCTTGTAGGTCCTGGTAATCGTTTTGTGGCAGAGGCAAAACGTATGCTTTATGGCAGAGTAGGTATCGATCTATTCGCTGGCCCTACTGAAATTGCAATCATTGCTGATCACACCGCTGATCCTGTGATTGTATGTTCTGATCTTGCAGGACAAGCAGAGCATGGTTTTGATTCTCCAGCGTGGTTATTCACAACTGATAAAAACCTAGCGGATAAAGTCATAGAGATGATGCCAGGGGTTATCGAGAAGTTACCAGAGACTGCACGTAATGCAGCATCAGCAGCATGGAGAGACTACGGCGAAGTAATCCTTTGTGACACAGACGAAGAAATGGCTGTTATAAGTGATCAATACGCGGCAGAGCATTTAGAAGTACAAACAGAAAATCTTGATTGGTGGGTACAGCGTTTACGTAACTATGGATCATTATTCGTAGGTGAAGAAACGACGGTGACTTATGGTGATAAGTGTTCTGGTACGAATCATATATTACCAACGAAGGGTGCGGGTCGTTATACCGGTGGATTATCTGCAAGTAAGTTCGTTAAAACTGTAACAACACAACGTATGACACGTGAGGCAAATCGTGAAGTAGGTGCTGCAGCAGCGCGTATTTCTCGCTTGGAAGGTATGGAAGGTCATGCGCGTTCGGGGGATGATCGTTTAGCAAAATACTTCCCTGATGAAGAGTTTTTATTAGAAATTCCAGGGCACGGTGTTGAGGGTTAAACCTTGATACTTGATCTTAATGGAAAAGTAGCACTCATTACGGGTGCTACTTCTGGAATTGGTGCACAGCAAGCTCGAGCCTTATCTAACGCTGGGGCTTCTGTCGTTTTGGTCGGCCGCAGAGAAGAAAACTTAAAAACATTAGCGCAAGAGATTCGTGAAAAAGGTGGTGAAGCAGATTATTTAGCCGCTGATTTATCTGATGAAAAACAATGGGATATTGTTGTCGATGCAAGTCTAAGCTTCTTCGGTAGAGTTGATATTTTGTGTAATACCGCAGGCGTTAATTTGCGTCAACATGCTGATGATGTGACTTCTGAAAGCTGGGATTTGACGCAAACCTTAAATTTGAAAGTACCCTTTATTTTGGCACAAAAACTCATTCCCAATATGCGTGAAAGAGGTTGGGGTAAAATTATCAATGTTGCTTCATTACAATCAGAAAGAGCCTTTGCTAATGGCATTGCCTATGGTGCGTCAAAAGGTGGAATTACTCAGTTGACTCGTGCGATGGCAGAAGCGTGGTCAAAAGACGGAATTAGTTGTAATGCCATTGCTCCAGGCTTTTTCCCAACAGAATTAACCGCTCCTGTATTTGAGAATGATGAGATGTCATCTAAATTTGCCAATCAAACAGCGATTGGCAGGAATGGTGAGTTGAGTGATTTGGATGGAATATGTGTATTCTTATCAAGTCACGCATCGGATTATATCACCGGCCAAACTATCTATATTGATGGCGGCTTTACTGCTAAATAGTTTGCTACAATAGATAAAAATAAACATCCCTAAAAGTGCTTAAAAGTAGGGGGGTGTACTTCGATAGACTCAATATGAGTCTTTCTAACCTAAAAAAATAGAGGTTTCCATGAAAGCACTCGTATATACCGATACTAAAGAAATGACTTATCGCGATGAGCCATTACCCAATCAACGTGACGGCGATGTGATCATGGAAGTACAAGCCGCTGCTATTTGTGGTTCAGATATGCATGCTTATCATGGGCATGATGAACGTCGTGTTCCACCCTTGATTTTAGGCCATGAAGTCTGCGGTACTGTATTAGACGGAAAACATGCCGGTAAGCGTATGGTAATAAATCCATTAATGACCTGTGGCAGCTGTTTAGATTGTTTATCGGGTCGCAGTAATTTATGTGTTGATCGCGAATTAATCGGTATGTATTTACAGGGAGCATTCGCCGAGCAAGTAGCGATTGAAGAACGCAATCTGTTAGAAATTCCTGAAGATATGAATCCCAT
>CALJIH010000140.1 GCA_937974135.1 uncultured Cocleimonas sp.
CGTTGCGGGTCGAGTACAAAAATTTGGCGAATATTACCGTCGTTATTTATCCGTTTTCTGGTAGATTCACTATCAAGTTCCCATTGCGGGATGGATAAACTCCACTTTAATTGCATCTCTTCAAAATAACTTTGCACAACCGTATCGACTTGATTTAAACGAGCTGTCATCAAGCTGGCAAATCGTGCATCATTTAATTTTTGCGTATCTTGGCTAATGCGCCAGCCTTGCCAAGCTAGCAAACTCAGTGGCAAAAGCACTAATAGCATTAATAGTATGATGAGTTTGCGTTGTTGCATGAAAATTTAAAGTAGTAACAGTCTGTTTATTATACTAGTCGTGCGTGATTTCAGCTAACCGCTAAAATCACGCACTATGGTTTACTTATAAGATTGTTGTTTATCCGATCTGTACTGTTTGGCCTTCAATGCCTTTCGATTAGCATTCCAGTTTTCTTTCTTAACGATATTGTCAGCGTCTAGCTTGATATCTTCACTAAAGCTTTCTAGATCTTTGCCAATAGAGCCACCCAACATTCTACCTTGCCTTCTTGAAAATGAAGCGCTTTGATTAAGTACACTTTGTGCTTCTTGGAGTTTCCCTTCATCTCTTAGACGTAAAGCGCGTTTACTTTCTTGATTCACCACTTGTTTCACAGCCGCACTCGCCACGGGTGCATTTAATGCACGTTTTACTTCTTCTTGTGATGCGCTATAAGCTACTTTCATACTATCGGCAAGCTTGTCTTGACGACGGCTTTGCATGTTTTGATAGTTCACACTGACATCAGCCAAAGACACTTCTTGTTTAGCTTTACCAGCTGGCACTTCCACTTCAATCAAAACAAATTTTTCTTGTTCGCTGTAAAGCTGGCTCATATTAGTACGCACTGTTTGCCCTAAAATTGTGCCATCACGACCTAAAATACGAATTGGTCGAATACCATTTTTACAACGAATGATAATTTCAACATCTTGTGCGACAACTGATAACACATCACCAAATTCGTATTTAAATATTTTAGCTAAATCTGCCGCATTCTTTACAAATGCATGATTACCATCACTAAAACCGGCGAGGTTTGCCATTAAGTCTTCGTTATAACCTGTGCCCAAACCAATTGTAGTTACGGTGATACCATCTTTACTTAATGATGCACCTAAGTCTCCTAATTCACTGGGCGAACTTGGGCCAACATTTGCTTGGCCATCAGACAGTAGAATCACGCGATTCACACGATCTTTATTTAAGAATTTCTTAATCTCCGCCGCACCTTTACTTACGCCTGCAAACAATGCAGTTCTTCCATCGGCACCCATTCTATCAATGGCACGTCTGATCGCACGTCTGTCACTGACTTTGGTTGCTGGCACTAAAACATTCACTGTTGTGTCGTAACTAATAATAGAAAGAATATCGTTTTCGCTGAGTAAATCGACCGCCATACGCGCCGCTTTTTTTGCATTTTTTAATTTATCGCCACGCATCGAACCTGATTTATCCAACACAATTGCAATATTAGCGGGTGTTCGTTCGCTTTCATCTTCAAGTTTGAAACCCGTCAAAGAGACCTTGAGAAAAGTCGTTTGTTGTCTGCCTGCTTCAATTACTGGGTTTGCAAGTTCCGCATTTAAGGTCACCGTCTTTGCATAAACTGGAGCACTGCTGATAAAGCCACCGAGTAATACAAATGCTGATGCAGCTATTATTTTTTGGGTTATTTTTTTGAATGTATATTTCTTCATTTTCATATCCTGCCTTCGTTGTTTAATAATAATAACGAAACCAACTTTAAATATATTCACGCCAGTATAAGTGAGAAGGATGTATCGACTTTGTAAAAAGATTGTAAAACCGCACGTGAAAGCTCGCCTTAAAAACAACCTTACTTTATGTAAATAAGCCCAAGCCGCGCTAGAATAGACTTATGTACAAGTTCTTATGCAAATTTAATCGTTGTCTGTTTTTACTATTACTTTTAGCTTTTTCAGGTTGTTCATCGATTCAAACAAATAAAAGTGATAGTGAATTAGCTAAGCAACTGCAAAACGCTCGTATTGTTTTGGTCGGTGAAACACACACAAATTATGGTCATCATCTCAATCAATTAAGCATAATCAGACAAACGCATCAAAAGTGGGGGGGTGTACTTTCTATTGGTTTAGAGATGATTCAACAACCTTACCAACAGTATTTAGATGATTATATTGCAGGTAAAATCACCGAACGCGAAATGCTTAGAGCTACCGAATGGTATTCGCGTTGGCGTTATGATTTCCGTTTATACCGCCCGATATTTGATTATGCCAAGCAACATAAGATTCCATTAGTTGCGTTAAATATTCCCCAAGACATTACCAGAAAAATATCTAAGCAAGGGATTGAAAACTTATCTGTTTCAGAACGAAAACTACTACCCAAGTTAATTGATAAATCAGATACAGAATATGCCGCACGACTAAAGAAAATATTCGGCCAACATTCACACGGTAAAGTATTCAATCAAAAAGGATTCGATAAATTCGTCGAAGCTCAACTCGCATGGGATGAAGGCATGGCATTTGCCGCAAGTAAATATCTCAAGCAAAATCCTAAACGACGCATGGTTATTCTAGCAGGTAGTGGACATTTAATTAATCGCTCTGGAATACCCAATCGTTTAGAACGACAATTAGAATTGCCTAAAGACAAGCTCACAGTTGTTATTTTAAGTCACGATGAAACGCCCTATACAAAACAAGAAGCTGACTTTTCGTTAAAAGCAAAAGATCTTGAATTACCGCCCTTAGGATTAATCGGTATTGGCATGAAAGATACGGAACAAGGCGTTCAAGTAGCTTCGTTAGTAAAAAATGGAGCCGCCGAAAAAGCTGGATTATTAAAAGGTGATTACCTTTTGCAGCTAAATGATTACTCAGTTAAACGTAGTGGTGACGTAAGCCTCTGGCGTTATGATAAAATGCCAAATGAGAAGGTTAATGTGTTGATTAAACGCGGCAATCAACAATTAAAAAAGACGCTCGTTTTAAGTGCTAAATAGATAGTCACTGCCAAAACAAGCAAAAAGTAGGTGCCTCCTTAGATTCCCTAGGAATCAAGGAGGTAGTAGAGCAATTTCCGAAAGCAAATGCCGGGGAAGGTTGAATCATAGTATTGAGCCTAAAAAGACACCCCCCTACTTTTGAATACTCTTAAATACAAATATGTTAGTTAAGGGCTTTCATCAAATTATTCAACATAGTAGCCACTTCACCCGTCATTAATGAAAATTGAACATCGATATGCTCTTCAAAAGATTGTGGATCGTTATCTTGAAGCTGTTCTTCAAGTACATCTAAAAACTTCAACTTTTTTATTTGTAAATCTTCACTTAAGACAAAACTGATTTTCTCATCCCATTCAATCGCTAACTTCGATGCAAATTTACCCGCTTGTAAGCTTGTTTGAATCTCATCTAAAGTCAGATCATGCTGCTTGAAAGACACACTACCTTTATCCTCACCTTGGTTTTTAAGTTCACATTCGAAACCTAAAGTGAATGGTTCAGGTAATCGACCTGACTTTAACCATTCCGTCATTGCAACTGCGGGGGAAGTTTCTGACTCAGGTAGAGT